>CBDUWQ010000005.1:0-44073 GCA_965370965.1 uncultured Bacteroidales bacterium | reverse complement strand
ATTTATACAGAGTATTAAGTGTAATTTGTTAATTTTCATGAATTATTCAGGTTAGAACAAACTGACGATATTTTAATTGTAGGCTTTAAACTGTTTTTACCTCAATAAGTTTATCTTCAAGCACATACCAAACAAAGCCAATGGTTTCTTTATTTTCAATGGCACTTATATAGTCCATGTACTCTTTTACCTGGCGTAAGTGGCTTTTGCTATGTTCTGTAGTAAATTTATAATCAACAACAATTGCTTTGTTTTTGCCTATCATTACACGGTCAGGACGCTTTTGTTTTCCATCTTTAATAATTATCGACAATTCGTTTAAAATACGATAACTATTATCAAACCAACTTTTTACGTTATCTTTTAAAAGTATATGTTTTAGCTTTTTTATTAACATTTCAGCTTCGGCTTTATCAATAAAACCTTCGTTTAAAACTGAATTTACAGCAGTCTCAATATCGTTATATACAACTATACGCTCCATTATTTTATGGTAAACGCTGCCCATGTTTACTGTTTTTGATAAATCACCATCATCATTAATAAAATAATCGGCAGCCGATAAACGCAATCGGAGATTTCGTTCTGAGTTTTGTAATTCAGGAAACTTAGCATCGGTAATAGGTGCATCGTAACTTTTAACAGCCCCTTTAACTATTGAACCTACAGTAAAGGTTTGCTGCTCAGCATTCCAATCACTATTTTCAGATTCAGGTAAGTCAAAAATATTATATAATAAATCGGACACCTTATTGATTGTACCTTTTTTTGACGGCATTGGGGCAAAAATATAAAGTGCAGTAGCAGCCCGCGTAAAAGCTACATAAAGCAAGTTTAAGTTATCTATTAAAGCCATGGTTTTTTCAACCCAATACTCGTTTTTAAATTGGGTTTTTGCCAAACTTGATGAATATTTTACCGGAACCACCGAAAAATGGTTAAAACCATCGGGAGTTTTACACCACATATGTTTTGGCAACTGGTCGAGTCCCCAATTTGCAAAAGGTATTATTACTGCTTTGTACTCTAAGCCTTTCGATTTGTGAATGGTAATAATATGTATTGCATCTTGCTCGTCAGATAATTTAATGGGTGTATCTGCTCCAAACTCTTTCCACCAAGTTAAAAAGCCCGAAATATCGCTTCCGCTGTTATTGGTATAGTTTAAAACAATATCTTGAAAAGTGTGTATAAATGGCAGTTGCTGCGAAATTTGTGCCGTTTTGTTTGAAAAAACAAAAATTGCCAACAAGCGGTTTACCAATAGCGAAAAAGGCAGCCTTTTTAGTTCATCTAAATTTTGTGCGAATTGGGTAGGCAGGCTTGTTAAAAACTGAGTATTGTTGGTAAAATTAATTTCGGTAAGCTTTTCGGCGGCCTGTGTTGGGGTGTTTGCAAACAATAACCAATAATAGACTATTGCAGCTTTGCTTTCGTTATTGTTGGTATTTGCTAAATATTCGAGCAAAGCAATTATCAGCAAAATAACAGATGACGACTCCAGTAACACCGAATCGTTTGAAATAAAACTAAGCTGCTCCCTTTTTTCGGGATATTCCTGTGCATATTCCATAAGGTGCTTTGCTATCTGTGCACCCTCACTCTTTTTTCTTACCAAAATAGCAATATCCTTTGGTCTAATACCTTTATCAAGCAAATCAATTATGGCATTCGTCATTTTATCAAGATACCATTGTGTATTTTCATCTTTATCTTTCTCCTCTTCGCAAAATTTCACATTAACCATTCCGCGCAAACTCCTGTTTTGTTCAGGAATATTTTGCTTTGCCGACGAATAAATATCTTGTATGGTTTTGTAAAACTCATCTGCTATTTGCTCGGGTGCATCTTTACTTTGCATATATTCTATTGCATGACCAGCAATTTTATCAAAAACCCAATTATTAAAGTTTACTATTTCGGGGGCACTCCTCCAGTTATCATTAAGTGTTTCGTGCTTAACACCAAAAAGCTCAAATGTTTTGGCAAGCTTACTGTTTAATATTGTCCAATCGCCGTTACGCCACCTATAAATCGACTGTTTTACATCGCCCACAACTAAGCTCTCATCTCCTTGTGAGATGCCATTTAAAAACAGCGGTAAAAAATTATTCCACTGTAATTTTGATGTGTCCTGAAATTCGTCAATCATAAAATACCGCAAATGCTCGCCTGTTTTTTCATAAATAAAAGGGGCATCGTTGCTGCCAATCATTTTCGACAAAAGCGGTGATGCAAAAGGTAAAAGAAAAATATTTTTTTCATTACAGTAACGGTTTAGCTGGTTAAAAACCTCGGTAATTACAGCAAAAACATCAATACTTTTATATATAGCCAACGCTGTATTATATTGTTCAAAATTTGCATTAAAATGGTCAATAACATTTTGCAAAATATTATGCAGCCCACCATTTACACATTGTTGTATTTCGGTTTTTATTTGCGATGTTTTTGAGCACCAGCCTTCAATTCCATCAGGAGAGTTATACGCATTTAAAACCCTTGTGCCGGGTTCTTTAATATCTTTATAACTTATATTTTGGAGTTTTGATAAGAAGCCTGCCACGCCACTTTTACCAAAGGCAAAATCTTTAATATCTAAGCTGTTTTTATCAAGAAGTTGTAATGTGTGTGTGCCATAATTTTGCAACTCCCCAATAAAGGCTTTTATGGTTTTGTTTAGTTCTTTTTTATATAACTTAAAATTTTCCATATTGCCAAACTCATCCAATTGGGCTTCAGAAAAACCAAAAAATACTTCGTTAAAGGCATCAATACTAAAACTAAAAATATCTTTTTCAATATCCCAATTTCTGCCATCTTCAATTTTTTGTATGGCATAGTTTGATAGCCACTCTTTAATAATGGGATTGTTGTTTGCCTTATCAAAAAACCTGTCAATGCTAAGTTCTAATATCTGCTTTATGTTAAGCTCAATATTAAAGCCCGAGTTTAAGCCTGTTTCGCGCACAAAGGCTTTTAATATTTTCTGAAAAAAACTATCAATGGTATTTACATTAAACCTGCTGTAATTGTGCAGTATTTGGCTTAACAGGAATTTAGCTTTTTTTTTCAGTTCACTGTCATTTAGTTTATATTCAGTTTTAATACTCTTGGCATATTTTGATTTGCAGCCTGTGGCAAGTGTGTGCAGCTCTTTTAATATACGCTCGCGCATTTCGCCTGTTGCTTTGTTGGTAAAGGTTACCGCCAATATGTTTTTAAAGCTGCGCTGTGGGTTAAATATAAGTTTTAAATATTCTCCGGTTAACCGAAAGGTTTTTCCCGATCCTGCTGATGCTTTGTATATTGTGAGTTTTGACATCTACACGTGCAATATTTTATAAACCAACTCTCGCATTAATTCCAAATCGTCAATAGTTGGCGAGTCAATGCCTTTCGACTTTGTATCGTACTCGCGCAAAAATCCAATAATATGAATACATTTTGTCTTGCTGTAATTTTGGGCAGCAGCTAAATAGTCGCGCATAAAATACGGGTTTACACCTAACAACGATGCCAAACCGGGGTTCGATCTGTCGGCAGAGCTGTGAACCAATAAAAGTTTGGTAAAAAATGAGTATAAAAATGCAATTAACGGTATTATACTTTTGGTTTTTGGGTTCTGTCCTAAATGTGTAATAATAAGATTCGATTTATAAATATCTTTTTTGCCCAGTGCATTTTGCAGCTCAAAAATATTAAAGTCTTTACTTATGCCAATATTCTCTTCAATCTCTTTTAAAGTTATGGTACTCCCTTTGGGAACAATAATGGTAAGTTTTTCAATCTCTTTTACCACTTTTGAAAGATTGTTGCCCAAATGACTTGCCATTAGTTCGGCAGCCCTCATATCTATTGAATATCCTGCATCTTTAAGGTGTTTTGTTATCCAGTCGCCAACTTTATTTTCATAAATTCGTTTTGATTCAAATACAGCACCATTTTTATCAATTGTTTTAAAAATCTTTTTTCCTTTATGTAAGCTTTTATCCCTTAGGTTTATTACCATTATTGTTGATGGTGGAGGATTTTCGGCATACAAAAGAAATGGGTCAATCTCTTTTGATGCTAAGCCCTCAATCCCTTTTAAGTTTTGCGCTTCTTTTAAAATTACCACGTTATGGTTTGCCATCATTGGAAAACGGCGGGCAGTATTTAAAAGTGTGCCTATATCGGTATCCTTACCATACAAAACAGTTTGGTTAAATGACTTTTCATCGTCTGGCAGTATATTTTTTTCAATATAATTGGTAATTTGGTCAATATAGTATGACTCTTCACCCATTAAATAATATATGGGTTTGTATATTTTTTTTTTCAAGTCGGTTATTATCTGCTCAAAAGTTAACATCTGTTTTGTTATTTTGTTGAATTAAAACTATAATTATCAAAGATACCTTAATATGGTTATTTACACAATTGGTATAATATTTTGTTGAAAACTATTTTTATTCGAATATAAATTAGTTAAAGAGCAGATTGTTAGTATTTTATCCATGCCCCTTTGATGATGCACAAATAAAATATATCGCTTCCCTCTGTGAGGGTTTCATGATTTTTGAATTGATTCTTTTACTTTGCAGAATATTTATTAAAACAAATTAATGTGGACTTATTAAATTTGCCTAATTATTTGCATCTGTTTAAAATTAACAGGGAATTAAATACAATTTTTGACCCTTTTAGAAAAAAACATGTAAAACTGACCCCCGAAGAGTGGGTGCGGCAAAATTTTCTGCAATATATGGTTCAGGAGTTGGGGTTTCCCAAGGGGTTGCTGTCGGTTGAAATGGGACTTACACTTAATAAACTGTTGCGAAGGTGTGATATAGTTGCTTTTGACAAAAATGGCAAAGCACGGGTAATTGTTGAATGTAAAGCTCCTGCAATTAAAATTACACAAAAAACATTTGACCAAATTTCAGTATATAATCTAAAATTACAGGTTGATTTTTTGATTGTTACGAATGGTTTAAACCACTTTTGCTGCAAAATGGATTATATTAATAATGGATATGCTTTTTTAGAGAAAATTCCCAATTATGATGATATGGTAAATAATTAAAATCATTAAATTTTGTGTTTCTTGGTGGGTGTTTGTAATTTTTTTAACCATGAAGGCACAAAGACACAAAGACACGAATACTATTTGTGAGCAAATCCTAAAAGTTGATAAACCATCTCACTTTCCCAACCACTATCGGTTTTAATCCAATCTTTTTTTTCGCCACATTTTACAAAGCCTGCTTTTTCAAAAAGTTTGATGCTTTTTTTATTGCTTTCTGAAATATTACAATAAAGCTGGTGTAGTTTTAAATGGTTAAAGCAATATTTAATTAACTCGCTTAATGCCTCAAAAGCATAGCCCTTTTCCCTGTGTGATGCTTTATTGATTAAAATGCCAACCCCTGCCCGCATATGAAATGGGTCAAAATCAAACAAATCAATAGCACCAATAGGTTTTTTAGTATTTTCGGTTGCCGATATTATAAGGCGCAACTGTTTACTGGTATAAATATCGTGATGTGAGTTTTCGATATATTGTTTTAAAATGTACTTTGAATAAGGCGCAAGCGTATTGCTTATATTCCAAATGCCGGTATTGTTTTCGCACGAATACAAAAACTCAAGGTCTTCAGGCTCCAATGCCCTTAACACTATTTTATCGTTTTTAAGTATCATATACTAACATAAAAATATATTTAATTCAAAGATAATAAAACAATATTGCCATTTGATTTTTGGTTTAAAAAAAGTAATATTATAAAAAAATGAAAGCACATAGATTATGCTCGACAATATTATACTATTTCTGAAAAAGTTATCAATACCATTAAAAATAGCGGGTATTTTATTGATGCTATTATTAGGTGTTTTTATTTTCTCGTTACAAAAACCACTGTTTAATTCACCAAAATGCACAGTAATTAACGATAGTGCAGGTAACTTGCTTGGTGCAAAAATTGCCGATGATGGGCAGTGGCGGTTTCCTTACAACCTCAATGTACCAACAAAATTTGTGGCAGCAATAACACAATTTGAAGACAGGTACTTTTTTTACCACCCCGGCATAAATCTGTTTTCAATAATAAGGGCAATAAAACAAAATATAATAGCAAAAAAAGTTGTAAGCGGGGGCAGCACCATAACAGCTCAGGTAATTCGTTTATCACGAAAGGGGAAACCGCGAAATTTATGGCAAAAAACAATTGAATATTTCCTTGCGCTACGGCTTGAACTAAAATATTCAAAAAAAGATATACTCGCGCTATATGCTTCAAATGCTCCGTTTGGCGGAAATGTTGTAGGGTTAGATGCTGCTGCATGGCGTTATTACGGAAGACCGCCAAATAAATTATCGTGGGGCGAAACCGCTACACTGGCAGTATTGCCAAATGCTCCTTCGCTTATTTTTCCCGGAAGGAACCATGATTTATTAGTAAAAAAGCGAAACCGGTTGTTAAACAAATTATATAAAAAATGTATAATTGATTCACTAACCTGCGAACTGGCAAAAGCCGAACCGTTGCCAAACCGCCCTAAACCCTTGCCACGCTTAGCGCCACATTTGTTAATACGATTATCAAACGAAGGATTTGAAGGGCAGAACATAACAACCACAATTAACAGCCGTTTACAAAAACATACAAACCGAATAATAAACAAACATTATAATGTTTTATTGCAAAACAAGATTTATAATGCTGCTGCCTTGGTTTTGGATGTTGAAACAGGAAACACATTAGCCTATGTAGGCAATACCACGGGTAATAAATTGGCCGAAAATGGGCAGCAGGTTGATATTATAACATCGGCGCGTAGCACCGGAAGTACCCTAAAACCATTTTTATATGCTCTTATGCAAAAAGAGGGTGTAATTTTGCCAATGACATTAATTGCCGATATCCCCACCCACATTGCAGGCTATTCGCCAAAAAACTTTAATAAAAGCTACGATGGTGCAGTTTTTGCCAATAACGCACTTGCACGCTCATTAAATATTCCGGCAGTACTAATGTTAAAAAAGTTTGGTGTTAACCGCTTTTACGAAAACCTAAAAGGGTTAAACCTGTCAACAATTACAAAATCTGCAAGCCATTATGGTTTGTCAATAATACTTGGTGGGGCAGAAACAACATTATGGGAACTTACAGGGGTATATGCAAGCATGGCAAGGGTTTTAAATCATTACAACAGCAATAATGGTTTGTATAATAAAAGCGGTTATCATTTTCCGAATTATTTGCGTGAAAACACTCAAAAAGACAAAAATCAGTTACAAGAGTATGACCTGTTTGGTGCCGGTCCCATATGGCTTACATTTGAGGCATTAACCGAGATGCAACGTCCTGTTGATGGGCAAGATTGGCAAGTATTTTCATCGGCAAAAAAAATAGCATGGAAAACCGGAACCAGTTTTGGGCATCGCGATGCTTGGGCTGTAGGGGTTACCCCACAATATGTGGTTGGCGTTTGGGTGGGCAACGCCGATGGTGAAGGCCGCCCTGGGCTTACAGGAGCGAGCAAAGCAGCACCAATAATGTTCGATATTTTTTCGGAACTGCCGCAAACAGATTGGTTTTTAACACCCTATGACGATTTAATACAAATGGCTGTTTGCAAAAAATCAGGATACAAAGCATTAAATATATGTACCAAAATTGACACTGTTTTAGTTGCGCAAAATGGAGAACGAACACAAAAATGTCCGTTTCACAAGCTTATTTATCTCAATAATGAAAAAAAATATCAAGTTAACTCTAACTGCTATGAGGTAAATAAAATGGTAAAAGAGAGCAGGTTTATTTTACCTCCTGTAATGGAATGGTATTACAAAAATAAAAACCCCGATTATAAACCTCTGCCGCCATTTTATCCTAATTGTCAAGGTTCAGAAACTCTTAATATGGACTTGATTTATCCGCTTGATAATGCAAGATTTTTTATTCCGAAAGGATTAAACCGCCAGCAGCAAAAAGTAGTGTTTGAGGCAGTACACCGTAAGCATAATGCCATAATTTATTGGCATTTAGATGATGTATTTTTAAAAACAACACAAAACAACCACAAAGTTGAAATAATAACAGGGTGTGGCAGCCATACCGTAACAATTGTTGATGATAATGGCGAATTATTGGTGCGCAATTTTGAGGTTTTAGCGCGATAGCAACAAAATTGTTAGTAGTACAAAAAATTTATTTACCTTTATACAAATTAATAACTCAATAACGTTTTAAACACATGAAAAAGATACTAATATTTACCGTTTTTACAGGATTAGCAGCTCTGTTTACAATTAGTTGCACTAACAATAATAAGTCGCAAAAAACAGAATTTGACTCATTAAATGTTAAAGCAAAAAAACAAATTACCGGATTTGGATCAACATTTAGTGCCCCCTCACCGAGGGAAATATTTATACTATTTGAGGATTCAGACATAAAATTTAATTCTGATTTACTTCCTTCATCCGAAAGCTACAAGAGCAGTCTTACAACAAGCTCCCTCAACAACTGTTTAGGTATATATATAGCCGACATAGCCTATTTGAATATGTTTAGCCAATATGGATTAATGACATCATATTTAGAGAGTGTTTTTAATATAGCTGATAAATTAGACTTGACCGGCGTTTACGATGAATTTGATTTTAAAAAGATTTTTAAAAATATGGACAATTTGGATTCTCTTGAAATGTTATCGGATGATTTATACATGACAATAACCAACTTTATGGTAGAAAACGATAATGAGCCAAGCCTATGTCTTGTTTATTACTCATCATACATTGAGCTGTTGTATTTGATATTACCCCCCGTAGATGAATATGATGAAAATTCACAATTACTGCAACATGTTGCTATGCAGGGTGATGGATTGAAAGAATTGTATAAATATGCCAATAATTTTAATGATAATCCAGATATTGAAATAATGCTGACTGATTTGGCAAAAATTAATAAAATTTGGGATGATGCTGAAACCACAAAAATGGAAGCCAACGTCTCAAAAACCGAAGATGGCAAAATGTCAATTGGTGGTGGTGTTACATATAAGCATACCAAAGAGCAATTTATACTATTAAAGAATACGGTTACTGATATACGCACAAAATTAATCAACTAAACAAAAAACCAGTTGTAAAATGCATAAATTAACATATAGAATACTATTTATATTAAGTTTTGTTTTTTTAATAACAAACTCTCTGTCAGCCCAATCGGGATGTGAAAAATTGAAAGACAGATGCGATGGTTATGGTGAACCGTACAAATATAGTGGACAATCAAAAAGTGGAACGTTTGAACTTGGACAAACATCGGAATTTAAAATGACCACCTTTGGTGGTTTTGAATATAGTGTTAGTCTTTGTGCGGCAAAACAGCTAAAAGGAGCATTTTTTAGGATAAAAGACAATGGTGCTGTTTTGTACGATGGCCAAGCAGAAGGCGATAAAATGAACTGGAAACAATTTTATATTGAAGATTCAAAATCATTAATTATTGAAGTTGTTATACCTGAAAATAAAAATTCTGAAGATGAACTTGACTATGATGACACTATTGGCTGTATAGCAGTTATTATTGAGTATCATAAAATAGGAAAAAAAGGGTTTAAATAGCAATTTTTAAATCAACAGTTCGTTAAATTTTCAGACCTAACAGGTTTTCAAAACTTGTTAGGTCTGATTATAAGTAATATACGCAATTTTTTACAAGATTTACAATATGTTGTATCTCCGAAGTTTAAAAATAGTTAACGAACTATTAAAAATATAAAATGCTATTTATGCTGAATATTACTAAAAATGATATTCAGTTTTTTTTTGCTGATTTGCTGTTAATTTAGGTGTAAATAATAAAAAATATTTACATTTGCATCGAAAATCACAATGGGGTGCCTTAATATTACGGGCTGAGAACATACCCTTTGAACCTGATACGGGTAATGCCGGCGCAGGGAATAAGATAACTTCTCCCATTGCAATTAATTATAAACTAACGATAAAAATCGTTTAAAAAATTATTGTAATGAAACAAATACATTTAATTATTGTGCTAATTACCATTAGTCTTTGTGCAAATGCACAGCTCAAACTTACGGGTAAAGTAACCAACACAAATGCCGAACCATTAATTGGTGCATCGGTACAACTAAAAGGTACATTTTTGGGGGTAAGTACCAACAACTTAGGAGAGTATTCTTTATTAATTCCCCGCAAGGGAGAATATAAGGTAGTAGTAAGTTATTTGGGGTTTAAAACGCATAAGGAAAAAATACAATTGGATAAAAACATGCAGCTTAATATTCAATTGGAAGCTACAAGCTTAATGTCGGATGAGGTAATTGTAGTTGCATCGCGAGCCAAAGAGAACACACCTGTTGCTCAAACCACATTACATAAAGATGATATTCAAAAAATGAATATGATAGCTGATATTCCATATCAATTGGAGCTTACACCATCGGTTGTTGCAACATCGGAAACAGGTACGGGTACAGGGTATTCAAGCATGAGGATTAGGGGTACAGGCATATCGCGTATTAATGTAACCATAAACGGAGTGCCATTAAACGATGCCGAGTCGCAAGGCGTTTATTGGGTAAACATGCCCGATTTTACAGCATCGGTAAACAGTATTCAAATACAGCGTGGGGTTGGCACTTCAACTAATGGCTCGGCAGCTTTTGGAGCATCAATAAATTTTCAAACCTTAACAATTGAGACAAAACCCTATGCAATAATATCATCGTCGGTTGGCTCATTTAATACCTTTAAAGAGAATATTGCTGCCGGAACAGGTCTAATAAACGGCAAATTTGCTTTTGATGTGAGGGCAAGCAAGCTTAATTCCGATGGTTACATACAGCGCGGTTTTGCCGACCACAGCTCACTATATTTTTCGGGCACTTATTACGGTAAAACAGATATGTTAAAGGCAGTTGCCATTTTTGGTAAACAAAAAACCGGAATTACATGGTGGGGTGTGCCCGACTATATTATAGACTCAATACGCAACTACAATCCTGCCGGAAAATATTATGACAACAACGGCAACGAACAATTTTACAACGGTCAAACCGATAACTACTGGCAAAACCATTATCAGTTATTGTATTCGCGAGAAATAAACAAACATTTTAATATTAATGCCGCACTACATGCAACCACAGGAAAAGGATATTATGAGCAGTATAAACCTGCTGTGGATGATTTTGGTGACGAGAATCTTTTTTTAAATTATGGTTTAAATAATATTGAAATTGGTGATACAATTATAACAAACGGTGATTACACTTATATTTTTCCTGATAGTACAATTTCAAGCTCAGATATGATTCGTCAAAAATGGTTAGACAATGTTTTTTATGGTGCCACAGCAAACCTAAATTATCATAAAGGCAATATTGATGCTACATTTGGCATTGCAGCTAACAAGTACGATGGCGACCATTTTGGAAAAATAAAATGGGTGAAGTTTAATGCAGGCATGCCTCACGACTTTGAGTGGTACAATAACAAAGGCACAAAAACCGATTTAAGCTCGTTTTTAAAAATACAGTATTCTATTACAAAACAGTTATCGGCTTTTGCCGACATACAAGTGCGTGATATTAAATATACTATGCGTGGTTCTGATGATGATTTGGAATTATTAGATCAAGACAATTATTATACATTTATAAATCCGAAACTTGGTATAAACTATCAAATTAACCAGCAGCAACGTGCTTATGCATCATTTGCAATAGCAAACCGGGAGCCTGCACGTGCCGATTTAAAAGAAGCACTAAAAAAAGGAGCCACGCAAAAGCCTACATACGAAACACTAAACGATATTGAAGTAGGCTACCAAATAAAACAAGTAAAATATTTGGTTGGCATTAACGTATATTATATGATTTATAATAACCAGTTGGTAAATACCGGCGAGCGTAACAGCGTAGGTTATCCAATAATGACAAATGTAAAAAATTCGTTTAGAAGGGGTGTTGAGGTAATATGGGGATTAAGTATTTTAGATAATTTAAATTGGAATGCAAACTTTACATATTCGCAAAACAAAATAAAAGACTATGTTGAGCATTCTGCCCATTACGATGACGAATGGAACAAAACAACCGAAGCAAGAGAGCTTGGCGAAACAGATATTTCATACTCACCCGAGGTTATTGCGGCCAGTCAATTTAGATATGAACCGATTAATAATGTTGGAATTAGTTTAATAACAAAATACGTTGGCAAGCAATATATTGATAACACATTAAACAACAACAGAAAATTAGATGCCTATTTGGTTAATAATATTGGCTTTGATTATGGTTATGATTTTAAAAATGGCCATGTAATAAAGTTTCAATTTTTTGTAAATAATCTTTTAAACACCAATTATATAAGCAATGGTTATGGAGGTAATTGGTATGAGCAGGGTATGGAAAAATCGTGGGTTTATTATTTCCCACAGGCAGGCAGGAATTTTATGTTAAAAGTGGCGTTAGTTTTTTAACCAAATTATTCTTATGAATGCGGGTTATACCATTTTAAAATCAAAATTACTGGTATAATGCCGATGTAGAATCAAAACTGATATACAAATGCTAATGAAGTATATCGGTAACTTTAATTCACAATCGGTATTAGTACACAATGACATATAAAGAGTAGTTTGTGTCATCGTATTATTGGGGGTAATACTAATAAAACCGGCTGGAAGCCGGCGATCCTTTTGAGGTGCCCTTATTGAGAGTCATCGGATAACCCCTAAAAACGGGACGAGGCTTTGAGGATTTAACAAAAAAAATGCCCCCAACATGGGAGCATTTTTTATAATCTATATTATTTGTTCTTTATTTTACAAATCGTAATGCTTTTGCTCTATTGTCATTGTAAATAATTACAGTATAAACACCCGGAACTAAATCACTGGTATTATATCCATTCTTAAATATTGAAACATCGGTTCCTGAATAGATTAATTTACCTGTAATACTTCTAACCTCAATTTTATCGGCAACCTCAACACCTTTAACGTATAGCACGTTATTAACAGGGTTTGGGTAAAGTAAAATTGTATTTGCCATGTTTTGGTTTATTGAAGTTACTATTTCAACTTCAATAGTATCAGGCATTGAGTAAGCGCCAGTTTCAGAATAATATGACCTAACAAAATAATTATAATTTCCAACCGCTAAATTGGTATCTGTATAAGTTAAATCATTCATTATTGTATCAATAAGTGCACCATCCCTGAATATAGCATAAGCATCAGGTGTACTACTTGTAGGAGCTTCCCATGTAAGCACAACATCATTGCCATCTTCAATTGTGGCTGTTACGTTGGTAGGGGGTTCGGCTGCTGCAATAGTTTTAATTAAAACATCGTCAAAATAATAGTCATTTCCATCGGCATCTGCGCCATAAAAATTAATAGCTGCAAACTGTTTTAAATTTGTATTACTTGTTCCTAAACTCCATTGAAATTCATAAACTAAAGTATTGTTATAAAATACTTCACACCAGTCGGCATCCAAATCAATTATAGTTTTCATTTCAAACCAAGTATCAAAATCAAAATCAAAAGTACCTGCTGTAGGGCCAGAAAAAACTCCTCCATCAGCATTAAAGTTAGCCTCATATGCCCATTTACCACCTCCGCCTGAAAACTCTTGAAGCATATTGTAATATCCTTTGGTACCAGTAGGTACATACATATTAAATGATGCCGAATACACATCTTCGGTTACATCACCGGTTTTAAGTACTAAATCGTTACCACTTGTAACTTTAATAGAATTTGAACCGCTTACGGCTTGGTCATCTGAAATAATAGGGTCTTCAGTACCACCCGGAGCATCTGACCATGTTGTCCATACCGTTGTTGTGGCACTTACTTGGTTAACAAACGGCTCATCTACTGTATAAGTATCAAAATTCTCTTCAAAAGGAAAAGTCATTTGACCAAAACTTACAATAGAACACAATAAAATTGTTAAAATAATGTAGATTTTTTTCATAATAAAAATTTTTAGTTAAAAAAAATAGTAGTTAATTAATTAACAAATTTAATATAATTATTTTTATAAAGAAAAGTATTTCTTTATTTATTAATCAAAAAATCAATATGTTACTTAAAAAAAACAGATCATAAACCTTACGGGTAACGGTTTTAGACAAATTTTAGTTGCCAAACATAATTTTAAAAAAAATATTCGTTTTGGGCAAGCACTAATTAAAAGAGAATTCAATACCTATAGTTGTGGACCAATCTTCCTTTTTTGCTTCTGCCGAAAGGGGCTTACTGTCATAGGTATAATAAACTGTGTATTTTATAAAAAAGTCATTTAAAATTTCCCATCGCAGTTTTGAATCAATAGTTGTCCTAATTCTTTCGGTATCGGTAAAATTAGGAAAAATATTTGTGGATAGGGTCAAATCAATTTTTGGACTGTTTAGCCTAAATAACGAATAACTTAAGGCAATTATACCTTCACTATTAATAGTTGTTGAATCAGCTGCTTGCTCTTTGTTTACCTGCAAACCTAATGCCCCAAAGGCTATTGAATGATTATTAAATATAAAGTTATTACCAAAACCAATACCTATGTTAGTACGCAAATCAAGGTTTAGCTCACTATTGCGCTCTAATGAACCTAAGGTTGAGTAAAAAAAGCGATGAGGCAATAACCTATAATAGCTAATTGATGCCTCATGCCTTTCGGTATTATCCCTATCCTCCTGACTTGTCCACTTGGCATTATATTTTGATTTTATCAGAAATTTCTCTGCGGTATATTTTATATCTCCGTTAAAATCAAAGGTAGCAAGTTGGTTTGCTTGGGCATAATTAAACCCGCTGCCTACATTGCCCGACATCCTTTTTAAAAACTGTTTTCTGTATGGGTACATTCGTACTATTGACATGCGTTGCAAATACCTAATACCAAAACCTCCTGCAATACCAATAATACCAATTGAATCAGATGGAAAGATAGTGCCAATTATGTGTTCGCCATTATTTACCTCAATAAGCAAAAACTGTTTTATATATAAACTATCTATTTTATCCCATTTTATATTAAAGCTGCCCGCATCACTTGTTGACACATTCAACAAATTATTTTGCAGGCCTTTAAACTCACATGTTAGCTTATCGCCATTTTGAAAATATACTGTATCGGTTTTTAAACCAGCTAACACAACTAATTGAAAGCTCATTAAAACCAAAAAAATACCAACATGTTTTATTAGTTGCATCATTTACATTAAATTTTTATTGCAAAAATATACATTATTTGGATTTTAGCTGCTTAGCTTTTGCAAAATATTTTTCCGATTCTTTTTTATAACCCAAAAGCGATGCGGCTATACCAATATTAATATAAATTTGAGCATCGGTATTATCAATTTTTAGAGCCTTTTTACAAGTGTTATATGCCTCTTTTTCCATACCCATAAAGCCATAGGCAGTTCCTAAATCTTTTAGTGCATCAACTTTAGATGGGTCTATTTTATTTGCCCGCTTTAAATAGTAAATTCCTTTTTGCAGGTTATTGAAGTACCTGCCATACAAAACACCTAACCTGTAATTAATCATATACCTGTTGCTGTCAATACTTTGCAGTTGAGTATAATTACTTAGTTGCAATACTCTGTTATCGGTTTTTTGCAGAATAATATCGGCATTGTTCCATGCATTGATGTTACCGGTTTGCCTTTTAAGTACTTCAATATAGCATTTTACCGATTCATTTATATCCGTTTTAGAATCAAACAATAAATTACCCAACAACAACCATGCATCAACATAATTGGGGTGTATTTTAAGCGATTGGCGAAGATACGTTTCTGATTGTTTAAATATTTTTTGGCTGTTTTTTATATCTTCAATTGTTTTGCCTTTTTCCCACAGCTTGCCACCTGCCGAGCAGTTGCTTTTTGCACTATTGTCCGATGTTTTTACATCAGTAATAAAAAGTGTTATATCATCTGTCCAAGCCTTGTTTCGGGCAATTGTTTTTACCGGGTAAAAACTTAGTACATAAATTCCCGCTACTGCAATAACAATTTTGTTATAATAACCTTTTTTACGGAAATAATAAACAGCCATGTATGAAATTGCCAAACACCAAAACAGCGAAGGCATAAAAACAAACCGCTCATTCATAAATGTACCTACCGTAAACAAAATATTTGACACCATTGAAAAAGTAGCTGCAAAAGCAATAATTGAAAAGGCAACAACTGATTTTTTCTTAATACCCTTTATGGCAATTAATGAAATACCAACAATAAATACAATTGAAAATATTGTTAACGGATTTGAAAACCCAACCAAAGGTATATGGTACGGATAATAATCGAAAGTTAATGGATGCGGAAACAGCAATAGTTTTAAATATATTGCCCATGTATATAATATGGTAGCATATTTTTGTGCCTCTGTTGCATTCATAAATGGATTATTCATGAGTTCGCCGGCAACACTTCCATGAAAACCACCTAAAACATTATATCTAATAATTAAAAAAACTGACGCTCCAACAACCAATGGCAAACTACTAACCACTATCTGTTTTAAATCTGCTTTTGTAAAAAACCATAATGCCAACGGTACTATTAAAATAAAAGCAATGGCATTTTCTTTTGACATTAATGCAAAGAACAGATATACCCCGCTTAAAAATAGGTTCAATATTTTTTTTGTTGAAAAATATTTTAGTACAGCTAAAAAAGCAAGTAGTGAAAATAGAAGGCTTAACAGTTCATCGCGCCCCTTTATATTTGCAACCACCTCGGTATGTATTGGGTGCAGTAAAAAAAGCAATGCGGTTACAATGGCCATTTTTTTTGCAAATATATTACCGAGCTTTAATGAAAATAGTTTTATTACCAGCAGGTAAATAAGTAATACTATTGTAATGAGTATAATAATATTTAAAAAATGACTTATTTGGGGCGATTCTCCAAAAAACCGGTACTCTATTGCAAAAGTTATTAATGATAATGGACGATAGCGTCCTCCTTCTACTAATTTTTTTTCTTTGCCAAAAAAACCCGTAAACGAATCATAAGACAGTATATCGGCAATGCCTTTAAAGCCTTGTTTTGTAAATTCATTGTTGGTTATTACAATGGAATCGTCTAATGCATAGTTGTTTTGCAAAGTATTTCCGTAAAGAACAAAGGCTAAAATTATTGATATTAAGGCAAACCGCTTTGTATTAATGCTTTCAATAATATGACCTAAAGGTTTTATCATGAGAAAAAAATTAGTTTAATGATTAGTATCTCAACAATGATATTTCCCGAAAAACGGGACAGGTTGTGTGTTTACTTTGACTTGGCTCAGTATTAATTTTGGCAAGATATTTTATTTTAAAAAAGCTAAAAGATTGAAAGAGATTGAAAGGATTGAATTAGATTACTCAATCTTTTTCTTTAATCTATATCAATCTCACTCTCACTCTCACTCAATCTAATTCTTCAACTATAATCAATCTCGCTCAATCTTTTTTTTTGCTTGTCTATGTTAAGTGTCAATATATTACCCATCTTTTTTTGTGAGGAAACAAATATTTTATCTCATTACATCAATTACTTCAATATCAAAAATCAAATTGGTAATGGGTGGTATTTGCGGAGGCGCACCATTTTCGCCATAAGCTAAGTCCGATGGTATTATCAATTGGAATTTTGCTCCTTTCCGCATCAGTTTTAACCCCTCATCCCAACCATCAATAACAGCATTTGCCCCAATGGGAAAACGTATTGGTTCAAACCTTTTTACCGATGAATCGAATAATTCGCCATTTGTAAAATAACCTGAATAATGCACTTCAACAATATCGTCGTTTTTAATAATATCACCCTCACCCAATTCAAAAACAATATATTTTAGTCCACTTGTGGTTTCAATAATCTCTTTTTCCTTTATGTCCCATTTTATAACAGGCTTAGGAGGTATCAAATCAACCATTTCTAAATCGAGGGTTAATGTTGTGTTTGGAGGTACAATATTTTTAAATCCTAGTTTGCCATAAGCAAGTTTGGGCGGAATAATCAGTTTTATCTTGCTGCCTTTGTTCATAAACAATAAACCCATATCCCAGCCCATAACTACCTGATTAATTCCTACGGTAATACGAACAGGTTCGCCTTTTTTATGCGATGAGTCAAATATAGTACCATCGGGCAGGTATCCTGTAAAGTGTATATAGGCATTATCGCCAAACTTAGCTTTTGGTCCTTTACCTTGCTCAACCAAATAATACTTTAACTTTTTTTTTCCTTTTTTAATAGTTTTATTTTCAATATTAAAAGGCTCAATAGTCTTACCCTTATCTGCCTGTAATAGAGCAATTTCAAATATTAGGGTTGAATTGGCAGGTATATTTTTATATTGTTTATTGCCATATCCTAACTCGGGCGGAACAACCAACAATATAGCTCCCATAGGTTTTATTAGCTTCAACCCTTCTTCCCAACCTTTAATTAACTGCCCCTGCCCAAGGTAAACATCTATGGGACCATTTTTAACCGTACTATCATAAATTGAGTCATTTTCGAATTTAGCATAGTAGTGCAACCAAATTCTGTCGCCTGCCTTTGGAAAATCACCAGAACCCTGTTTTGTGATTTTATACCTTAAACCCGATTCTGTTTCGATTAAATTGGGGTCGTTTTGGTAAACCTGAGCAGATACTATCTGACTAATAAAAAAAAGGCAACCGATAGCTATTGCCTTTATGCTTTTTTCAATCATATAATTATTTTTCAACATCTAAAAGCTCCATTTCAAAAACAAGTGTGCTATTGGGTGGTATTGGTCCTTGTTGAGTACTGCCATAAGCTAAATGCGAAGGTATTATTAGTTTATACTTGCCTCCAACGGTCATTTTTGCCATACCTTCATCCCAACCCTGAATAACTTCGCCAATGCCATATTTAAACTTAAATGGCTTATTTCTATCATACGATGAATCAAATGTTTTACCATCAATAAAATAACCTAAATAATTAACCGTTACTGTTTTACCGGGAACAGGAGTTGCTCCGCTTCCTTTTTTAATTTCAACAATATAAAGCCCGCTTATGGTTGGTTCAACTCTTATATTTGAACGCTCAAGAAAATCTTTTAGCATCTTATCCTCATTCCTTTTATCACTTAACACAGCCATTTCACGCTCCTTGGTAAAATCATTTAATGATGTAATATTTATTAGACGAATGTAAAAAATCAAATTATCGTCAGCTGATAAGCATTCGGGCAGAGGTATGTGCCGTGTTTTTGTATAGTAGTTTCCGGCATTTATTTTAAAAACCGCACTATCACCTTTATGCATAAAAGCAATGGATTTTTCAATACTACCACCGGCGTGTGTTGATTTTTTTAGCTGAGTTCTAAACAAACCCGACTCTTCAATAACATTACCGCTTGGATTGGTATAGCGCATTTTTATAGTAACAACATCGCCAATTTTTGGTTTTGGATTATTATTATTCTCCTCAATAAATTTATACTCAACACCCGATTCGTTAACCTTAAACTCATGCTTATTTGTACATGATACTGAAATAAATAAAGCTGCAATTAATAATTTTATATATATGCGTACCATTTTTATTTTTTTATTCTCTCGTTACTGCTTTTATTAGTTCAACCTCATAAATTACCGAAGTAAAAGGAGGAATAATCCCGGTTGAGCTGCCTTTTTCGCCCCATGCCAATTCCGATGGTAAAATAATCAAAGCTTTTTCACCTTCGCGCATTCTTCCAATGGCATCCTCAAGTCCGGTAATTACTTGCATTTCAGTCCCATAAACAAATTCAAACGGTTGGTTTCGTTTGGTTGTTGAGTCAAAGAATTTTCCGTTTAAAAACTTACCTTCATAATTAACCGTAACTAAATCGCCCGGTTCAACAGGTTTTCCTGTACCCTCATATAACGAAATAAAATACATGCCATTATCCATTGGCTCAGCATCAATTCTTTCATCATTAATAAAACGTCTTAAAACGGTTTTTTCGTACTCGCCAAAATCTTCAATCCATTTTAGAAAATCTTCTTTATCTTTTTGATACTGCTCTGCTGTCCTTATCTCATCTAACCTAAGCTCAACTTTAATATTATCGCCATGCGACATAAATCGGGGCAGGTTGGTTTGTAGTGTTTTTGTAAAAAAGTTTGAGGCATCAATTATAAATGTTGCACTATCGCCAACCGAAAGCATTAAAAAACATTCATCGATACTGCCATCAAAATCAGGCTCAGATAGCTGAAATGTTCGGTGTCCCGAAAAAAATACCGAATCGTCAATTGTGGCATAAACCACATCAATTGTTACAAAATTTGTTGGAGCTGGTGGTTTTACATCTTCACCAATTTTATGGAGTTTAAAAAAGATGCCTGTTTTGGTTTTTGAAAAACCCGGGTATTTATTAAAAACATTACACGATGCCAATAGCATCAAGCTTAGTAAAAAGACAGTAAAAGTTTTCACTATGATATAATTTAGTTAAACAATTGTTTTAAATTTTTTTATTGAGATGATGCATGCATCGTCTGTACTTTTTTTTAATAATGCGTTAATTTAATCAATTCTACGTTATATACAATAGTTGAGCGCGGTGGAATTTTATTGTCATCGCCAATAAGTCCGTGTGCAAGGTGTGGTGGCATTATAAAACGTGCATAATCACCACTCTTCAATAATAAAACAGCTTCCTCTAAACCCGATTCTACTCCCCCTTGCCCAATTTTGAATTTTTTTATGCCTAAGCTGTCTGAGCTATAACATAAAGTGCCATTCAATAATACTATCTCGTATCTTAGTTGGGCAACCATTCCTGCCTCTGCCTTTTTGCCGTTGCCATGTTTTATTATTTCATACCAAAGCCCTGTTTTGGTCTTTTTCATATTCCATTTTCGTTTAGCTATATAGCCTGAAATTTCATTTTGGTCTTTTTTTACCAATCCTTTGTTGGCTATTACTAAATTCTTTTCAAACTCTTTTTTTTCCTTGGCAGAATATCTTTTAGGATTTGATTTGCAAGCTATAAACAACAAGGCAATTAACAAAAAGCCAATTATTTTCTTGCAAATATTATATGTCAGATTATCCATATTAAAAATCTAAATATTTTTTATAGTTAGGTAAAATACTTTCAAATTTTGCAATTGTTTCTTTTATTGATGCTTTGTTCTCGCCACCGGCAGCATTTATGTGGCCTCCTCCTCCAAAATGCTCTTTAGCAACCAAATTGGCCGGAAAATTACCCTTCGACCTAAATGAGCATTTAGTATAATTATCTTTTTCAATAAAAATTGCAGTAAAAACAATTCCTTTTATCGAAAGTGGGTAATTCACAAAGCCTTCGGTATCGCCGGGCTCAAAGTTATAGTTTGTTAAATCGTTTTTAGTAAGATAAATATATGCTGCGCCATATTCGGGCATAACTTTAATATTTGAGTTTATGGCATGTCCCAACAACCGCAAACGGTGTTCAGAGTAATTGTTATATACTTTGTCAATAATAATATCTTTATTAACTCCTGTAGCCAATAAATTGCCAACTACCTCAAAAGTAAATGGTAACGACGAGTTATAATTAAAGCATCCTGTATCGGTCATAATACCCACAAACAGGCAATTTGCCATATTTATATCTATTGCCTGCTTTCCGTACAAATTATCAATAAACTCATAAATCATTTCAGCTGTTGAGCTGGCAGTAGTTCGGCTATAAGTTAAATCGGCAATATTTTCGGGGTTTGGGTGATGGTCAATAAGTATTTTTGGAACCTTTAATGGAACAATAACGCTGCCCACTTCCGACAAACGGCTAATGCTGCTAAAATCGACCATAACAACAAGGTTTGCTGCCTTTACAATTTCTGCTCCCAGCTTTTTATTACTTTCATAAACAATTACCTTATCAATTGCAGGCATCCAGTTTAAATAAATCGGCAGCTGATTTGGTACAACAAATGTTACTGTTTTGTTAATGCTTTTAAAAAAATGGTACATTGCTAAACCTGCTCCAAGAGCATCGCCGTCGGGGTTTTTATGAGCAACTATTACAATATTATCAGCCTTTTTTATAAAAGACTTTGCTTTTGTGCTAAATTCTTGAGTAATTTTTTCCAAACTATTTTTGTTTTAAATAGCAAAGATAATGGTTATTAATTATTTTTGAACTTTTAATTAATTTTAACTAAAATTGGTACTTGCCGACACTAATAAATATTATTTGAATGAAACTGTCAATAATTATTGTTAATTACAATGTTAAGTATTTTTTAGAACAGTGCTTGCATTCAGTTTATAAGGCTATAAATACTGTTGAATCGGAAGTGTTTGTGGTTGATAACAATTCTGTAGATGGTTCATGTGCCATGGTACAGCAAAAATTCCCACAAGTAAAACTTATTGAAAATAAAAATAACCTTGGCTTTTCAAAGGCAAATAATCAGGCATTACGAATATCAAAAGGTGAATATGCATTGCTTTTAAACCCCGATACCGTTGTGGAGGAGGATACCTTTACTAAAATAGTATCTTTTATGGATGCCCACCCTGAGGCCGGTGGACTGGGAGTTAAAATGATTGATGGCAAAGGTACTTTTTTACCCGAAAGCAAACGTGGATTACCGACTCCCATGGTAGCTTTTTATAAAATATTCGGTCTATCAAGCTTATTTCCAAAGTCAAAAAGATTCTCAAAATACCATTTGGGTTATCTTAGTAATAACGAAACACACGAAATTGAAGTACTGGCAGGGGCATTTATGCTAATGCGTAAAAAAACACTTGACAAAGTGGGCTTGTTAGATGAGGACTATTTTATGTATGGCGAAGACATAGACTTGTCGCACAGAATAATAAAAGGCGGTTTCAAAAACTACTATTTCCCTCACACCACAATAATTCATTACAAAGGCGAAAGTACAAAAAAAGGCAGTATTAATTATGTAAGGGTATTTTATAATGCTATGATTATTTTTGCCCGTAAGCATTTTTCAACAGGCAATGCACGGCTTTTTTCACTATTTATAAATATAGCAATCTATTTTAGGGCGTTTTTGGCAATAATAAGCCGTTTTATTAAACAAAGTATTATACCGGTTTTTGATATTGCCATATTATACACCGGATTTATAGTACTTGCACCAATATGGGAGGCATATAAATTTAATGAAGCAGGGCATTTTCCGCCTGAGTATTATAACCTTGCTGTTCCTACCTATATTTTTGTATTAATACTAAGTATTTTTTTCTCTGGTGGATATGAAAAACCAATAAAACTTAACAAAATTATACGGGGGCTACTTGCAGGAACAGGTATTATACTTATAATATATGCCCTGCTTCCTGAAACATACAGATTTTCGAGGGTAATGCTTTTACTTGGTACTTTATGGGGCATAATAGGGCTTTCAGCTTTTCGCACATTACTTCATATTCTACAATTTGAATCGTACAGGTTTAACTCGGCAAAGAAAAACAGGATGGCTCTTGTTGGCGAATTATCAGAGTCAGAACGTGTAAAAAACATTTTAAGCCAATCTGTTTCAAATTACGAATATATTGGTCTTATTCATCCGGCTCATACAAAAACCCATAATGAATACCTCGGAACCATTGACCAACTGAAAGAGATAGTTGAAATTAATAAAATAGATGAATTGGTTTTTTGTGCATCAGATATTCCTTCACAAATAATTATTCGCGAAATGTTACGACTTGAAGGAACCGGTGTTGCTTATAAAATTGCACCTCCAGAGAGTTTGTCAATAATAGGCAGCAATTCTATTGACACAGCCGGAGACTTATATGCAATTGATTTTAATAATATTACCAAACAACACAATTTAAGAAAAAAACGTTTGTTTGATATAGGGATATCACTTCTTCTTATTCCTCCAATTCCGGTTATTGTAATTATTGTGCCACATGGTTTACAAGCAGTTAAAAATATTTTTTTAGTACTTTTTGGCATAAAAACATGGGTTGGATTTTACTTACGCAACGATGTAAATACTTTGAACCTGCCTCGTATTAAAAAAGGTGTACTAAGTTGGGTTTTAATTAATTCAAACCCAAATAAAACAGTAGATAAAATTGAAGAGTTAAATCTTATTTATGCCAAAGACTACCGATTAAAAAATGATTTAACAGTGTTGTTTAAAGGCTTAAAATTTATTGGCAACCCTTAAACCTATTACTTTTTGTTTAATCATTATTTTGAAATTCATTATCTGAAATTCGTAATTAATAGAGTATTTTTATTAAATTGCTACCTTTAAGTTGCAATAATTTAATTAACTCATTCTTTTTTATGAATAAATATTACTTAATAACTGTATTTATATTATCAGTATTTGCAAATGGAGTAGCCATATCGCAAACTAACGAAGATAAATATAACCTTGCTGATGATTACATTGAATATGGTAATTATCATAAAGCATTAGCCTATTATATTGAGCTGCTTAAAGATTTCCCAAATAATGCAAATCTTAATTTTAAGGCAGGTTTTTGTTATTTAAATACAGCAACCCAAAAGGCAAAAGCAATATCTTACCTTGAATTTGCATCAAAACACATTGCAAACGATTATAAAATTGCTGATTTTAAAGAAGAGGGCGCTCCAATTGAAACTCTGTTTTATTTAGGTCAGGCTTATCATGTAAATTATCGTTTTGATGATGCCGAGAATGTTTTTCTTGATTTAAAAGAGTTACTGGGAGTTGATAATGAAAATTTCAAAGCTCAAATTGACCATAAATTATCAGCCTGCCAAGTAGCCAGAGTATTAATAAAAACCCCGGTTGAAATGAATGTTACTAATTTGGGAAAAAAAATTAACTCAGTTTATACTGAGCATAGCCCGGTAATTTCAGGAGACGAAAGTATATTGATATTTACATCGAAACGAAAAGAAAATACAGGTGGGCAGATAATGGATGATGGTCAATATTTTGAAGATATTTACATAAGCAGTTATGATGGTAAAAGATATACGCCGGCAAAAAAGATAAGCAAAAATATAAATACGTCGGGGCATGAGGCATCAATTGGGTTGTCGTTTGACGGTACAAAACTGTTTATTTATAAAGATGATGAAAATGATGGCAATATTTATGTGAGCAACCGAAAAGGTGCAGAGTGGCTGACTCCCGAAAAACTACCAAGCCCTATAAATAGTAAATATCGCGAAACTCATGCATCAATGTCGTTAGATCAGAATGAGATATTTTTTACCTCAGACAGAAAAGGTGGGTATGGCGGATTAGACATATACAGGGTGCGCAAACTGCCAAATGGAAAATGGAGCAGAGCCCAAAATTTAGGCCCTTCAATAAATACAAAATATGACGAAGAGGGACCATACTTGCACCCCGATGGTACATCGCTGTTTTTTTCATCGGAAGGACATAAAAACATGGGAGGCTTTGACATTTTTGTGAGCTACATTGATGAAAACGAAAAATGGTCGGCGCCAAAAAATATTGGATATCCAATTAACACCCCCGATGATGATGTGTATTATATACCATCGGTTGACGGAAGGCGTGCATACTACGCATCATATGCACATAACAGCATAGGTAATTATGATATTTTTAAAATTGACCTATCAGAATCAAATGTCAGAAATCAGACTGTAATAGCCGGTATAGCAATGAATGCAACAGGTATATTACTTAACGATGCAATAATTACAATAACTGATTTAGATGATGAACTGGTTGGGATATACACCCCTGATCCTGATTCAAAAAAGTTTTTGTTTATTTTACCTAGAGGAAAAACATTTAATGCACTGTTTGAATCATCAAATGTTGATGAATTTGAATACACTATTACAGTACCAAATTACGCGTATGACCAAACAAAACAAGTTGTTATATTTAATGAAATAATTTTACCTGTTGATACCGACCCTGAAATAAGAATAGAGCTTGTAACAGAAGATATTAATGCCGATGAAGATATTGAAATTGCTGACGACTCATTACTTTTTGATACAAAAACAATTGAGACAAAATCTGTTGCATCAAAACAAAGTAGCCCAGTAAAAATGGCAGTATCAGAACTGTTGGTTTCAAGCGAATTATATAAAGGTGATGAGTATATTGAAACAACATCAAAAGACACTATTAATGAATTAATTACTGATAATAATTCAGAAAAGTCTTTAGACGAAATGGGAGAAAAATCAGAAATAGGTATCAAAAATAATACAACATCAAATTCAAAAAAGATTTCAATTATTTTTGGTATTATTCTCGGATTGGCGCTTATTGGCTCAACAATTTATATGATATCACGCCGTAAACGCAGCTAATCATTTAGTGTATTATTCTATATTTAATAAAAAATAATATTATGAAGAAGAGCTTAATTATTTTACTGTCACTTGTAATTTCATCGGCAATATTAGCTCAAGACGAAAAATTGATAAAAAAGCTGTTTAAAGAAGCAGAATCACATCTTCTTTATGAAGAATTTAGTCTTGCCTTGCCTATTTATTTGGAAATTATTGATAAGGGCTGGGATAATGCAAATATTCAATTTAGCGTGGGTATGTGCTATATAAATACGCATATGCAGATAAAACAAGCTATTCCGTATTTTGAGAAAGCTGCAACTAATACAACTTCTAATTTTAAAGAGGGGAATTATAAAGAGAAACGGGCACCTGAAGAAACTCTGTTTTTTCTTGCCAAATCGTACCGAATTGATGGACAACTTAGCAAAGCAATTGAAACCTATAATAAATATAAATCGCTAATTGATGTTTCTGATGTTTACATGCACGACTTTCTTGCATTACAAGTAAAAACATGCGAAACCGGAAAAAAAATGATGGAAAATCCGGTAAACTTCATAAGCACACTTATTGATTTTGGTGAAAACGGTGACAATTACTACCCGGCAGTTTCCGGCAACGATAAATCTATTGTATTTACTGCAGAACAAGAAGAAAATGACCCCGATTATGGAAAAATAATTTTTGAAAACATAAAGTATGCCACTAAAACAGGCGACACTTGGAGTAAAAGTAAAGATTTAACAAGTGATATTGCTTCCGACGGATACCTGTCAACCACATTCCTCTCATATAATGGCGATTTTATGATATTATACAGAGATGATTACGGAAATGCAAATTTATACTATTCTGAATTAGAGGGACGCAGATGGTCAGCAGCAGTTAAATTTTCAAAACAAATTAGTGGACGTAATAACGAAACCCATGGCAGTATTACAAAAGATGGAAGAACCTTATATTTTGTGAGCGACCGTGAGGGTGGCTTAGGCGGAAAAGATGTTTGGTATTCGGTTAAAGATGATAAAGGACGTTGGGGTACACCAACCAATATAGGAAATGTAATAAACTCACAATTTGAAGAAGCCTCTGTTTTTATTGCTGAAGATGGCGTTACACTGTATTTTGCATCAGAAGCCCATAATAGTATAGGAGGTTATGATATTTTTAAATCTACAAAAAATGATAATGGCACATGGTCAGAACCTCAAAACTTGGGTTACCCAATAAATTCATTTGCCGATGATGTTTTTTATATGCCAATTGGTGATGGTAGTGTAGCATATTATTCGCGCACGCCCGAAACAGGAGGTGAAATGCGTATATATAGAATAGAATTTGCTCAAAAAGAGATTGTTATTGATGTTGTTGCCGATGACATAAATGCCCCTGATGATACGTTAACTCCTGATACAGGTAAAGAAACTACTCCTCCTGTTACCGAAACAAAAACCATTATTGTGCCATCTAATTATGAGCTAAATGGTACATTAAGTTTGCAAGACGGCAAAAATATTGACGCCTCTTTTTATGTTCACGTCTCAAAATCTGATGGCGAAGTAACAGCCGCTTTAAGCCCTGATATTGCAACGGGTAAATTTCGTACCGAACTTAAATCAGGATCATATACCGTTAAAGCTTATGGTGATGGCTATGAACCGGCAGAAAAGTACATATATATTAGTGAAAACCAACAATCGTCTGAGGTTTTGGTATCGTTAGAAATGATGCCAATAGAGGTTAGTACAGGTGAATATTTTACCATAAAAAGTGTGCTTTTTGACTACAATAGTGCCACATTAAACCGCGATGCCCAAATTGAAATTGAAAAACTATCAACTTTAATGAGTAAAAATCCATCGCTATATATTGAGGTGGTTGGTAATACCGATGCGCAAGGAACAGAAGAGTATAACCAACAACTATCAATTAGAAGAGCCCGCTCTGTTGTAAATTATTTACACAACAAAGGTATAGAGCCAAGCAGGTTTGTTGCAAAAGGAATGGGAAAATTAAATTTTATTGCACTAAATAAAAATCCCGATGGCAGCGACAATATAAAAGGAAGACAGCTAAACCGAAGGGTTGATATGAAAGTAATTCGCTCAAATAATGATAATATTACTGTAGAGAATATTTATGTACCTGATGAGTTAAAATATAAGGCATCACTTACTTATACAATTTTCCTTATGGAAACCGAAAAAGCCCTAAAACCATCATATTTTAGCGCATCGGGCAAAAATACAACTAATGTTTGGATGTTTAGAACCGAGGTTGGTTACTTGTATTCAATTGGAAAATTCAAGCATAAATCGGAGGCTTTATCCTTAATGAACAATGTTGTTGATGCGGGTTTCCCCGATGCAAGGGTAATTAGTAGTATTGAGTATAACGAATTGGTTCAGAAAAGCAGCAACTTCTTTAAATCAAAAATGAATGATACCGACAAAACCGTCTATACAATTCAGTTATATGCGCTTAAAGAACCATTGGAATTGTCAACAATAAAAGGACTTGCCGAGGTAAAAATGGTTCAGAATGATGATGGATATTATCGCTATATATGGGGCGAATTTATAGGAAAAACCTCTGCCCGACAGGCTTTAGGCAATATAATGGAGAAGGGTTTTTACGATGCTTTTGTTGTGGAGATTGATAAGTTTTAGAAATAATGTATTTTTAAACAAATAACAAAAACATAAGTTGCAAAAATAATCATCTCTTTTTTGTGCCAAAACTCAACCAAATCATACCTATGGTTGCAGAAATAAATGATGCTGCCATAATGCCAACTTTTGCAATTTGCTTAAACTCATCATTGGTAAAAGCAAGGTCAGAAATAAACATTGACATGGTAAAACCTATTCCTGCAAGAAAAGCAACACCATAAATCTGACTCCATGTTACACCTTGTGGCAGTACCGATATTTTTAACCAAACCATAAGTTTTGAAAATAATGATACGCCTAAAAATTTACCCAAAACAAGTCCGCCAATAATACCAAGTGATATTGGGTGAAAAACCATTTGCATAATGCTACCTTCAATATGTACACCTGCATTGCTTAACGCAAAAACAGGTAAAATAAAATACGCGGTTATAGGGTGTAGTGCATGTTCAAGTTTCTGCAAAGGTGTTTGAGCCTTTATATTCAAATCTTCAATTTTTGCAATAAGGTGTGCTTGCCCCTCTGTTAAAAGTGAGCTGTTGTTGGGTTGTTCATCTTTAAATTTGGTTAAGCATTTTGATAGGCTGCCTGCATACTCAATTTCGCTAACTTTTGTGCGTGCCGGTATGGTAAGTGCAATTAATACCCCGGCAATGGTTGCATGAACACCTGAAAAAATAAAAGCAACCCAAACCCCTGTAATTCCAACAAAAGCATAAAAAAATGTATTTCGGATGCCGGCAAAGTTTGCAATTATCAATATGCCAATAAAAAATGTGGCACTAATTAGTTCGCTATAATTTATTGCATCGGTATAAAAAACAGCAATTACCATTACTGCACCTAAATCGTCGGCTATTGCAAGAGCTGTAAGAAAAATTTTAAGGTTTATATTTACACGTTTACCTAATAATGCAAGCAAACCAAGTGCAAAAGCAATATCGGTTGCCATTGGTATTCCCCAACCGGCAATATACTCAGGATTGTTAACCACTATTAATACATATATAAAAGCCGGTATTATCATTCCTCCAACTGCTGCTGCAATTGGCATTGATGCTTTTTTTATTGACGAAAGCTCGCCACCCATTATCTCCCGCTTTATTTCGAGCCCGATAGTAAAAAAAAACAGAGCCATTAAACCATCGTTTATCCAATGGTGTAATGAACCAACCAAATTTATTTTGCCCCAAACAATACCTACATTATATTCATGCCAGATATAGTGATACCCCTCGTAAAATACTGAGTTTGCCCAAATTAAAGCTGCAATTGTAGCAAAAATCAAAATTATGCCACCATATGCCTCTTCATTAATAAACTGTGAAATTTTGAATGTATTTAATGGCTTGTTATTCATTTATTTATAATTTATTTTAATTTGCCGAACCCGCCTCAAGGTAAACCTGACTAATTCGGGCAGGTGGAACTTACCTTGATTTTAAAATCATTCTTTCCGAAAAATCAGAACAAGCTGTGTGTGAAGTTAATAATTCTAAAATCATGGACGTTTCATTTGTTTTTTGTTATATTTATAACAAATAAACTATAAATCGTATGGTTAACCAAATTAAAAAGGAGGCTCTTGCCAATTCGGAACCGGAACGAATTGAGTTATATGAAAAGTATTTTAGATGTTACCCTGGAGGATACGGTGAAGGCGATACCTTTGCTGGTATTAGAAATCCACCATTAAGAAGACTGGCAAAAAAACACAAAAATATTTCCATTGATGATTGCTTTACCATGCTGTGCGATAAAATTCACGAAATAAGACTGTTGGCACTTTTTATTTTAGAGTTAAAATTCAAATCGAAAAAAACTTCCGAATTGGAAAAAAAGGAGATTGCCGAACGTTATTTATTAAGCCTGAAATATATTAATAATTGGGATTTGGTTGATTTGTCGGCGCACCATATTTTGGGTTGCTGGTTGTACCAAAAAGATGCAACTGTATTATTTGATTTGGCAAATAGCAATAATCTTTGGAGAAACAGAGTAGCTATGATTGCTGCTTTTTACAACATAAGGCAAAATAGTTTTGAGTTGCCTGTAAAAATTGCTGAAATATTGGTAAACCATAAACATGATATTATACACAAAGCGGTAGGTTGGATGTTACGCGAAATTGGCAAACGCGATATAGACGTGGAGTTGGAATTTTTAATAAAGCATTATAAAACAATGCCCCGTACAATGTTAAGGTACGCAATTGAAAAATTTGACGAGCCGGTACGGCAAAAATTTTTAAAAGGGAAATATTAATAGTAAAAACAATAAATATATGAAAAACAAAAGACTAAGAATTGTTGCGCTTGTTATTGTAGTATTGACCGTAGCATATTTTTCGCTGCCAAAATATGCTCAGCGTGCATTAATATATCAAAAAGTTGGTATTGACGATTATACCTTGTTTGAAAACCGTACAGTTGCAACAGCACAACCGCAAGAGTGGGAAATTGATGCCAATGCCGCAAACATAAAACTTGATGATAACACCTTACAGGAGTTTGCTGAGTTGCAAACAATAGCTTTTTTAATTATTAAAGACAAGAAGATAATTTTTGAGCAATATTGGGATGGCTATGGGACGGAATCGCTTACAAACTCATTTTCAATGGCAAAAAGCATTATAGGTATGCTTATTGGGGCAGCCATTGACGATGGTTATATAGAAAGCATTGAGCAGCCTGTTTCTGATTTTATTCCGGAATATAAAAATGATGCAAACAAAAATTTAACTATAAAAGATGTTTTGGCAATGAGCTCGGGACTTAACTGGGATGAGAGTTATGGCTCACTTTTTTCAACCACAACAGAGTCATATTATGGAAAAGATTTGAAAAAACTGATATATTCACTTAAAGTTGTTGAACAGCCTGGTGTTAAGTTTAAATATTTAAGCGGAAACTCAGAGCTTCTCGCTATGGTTATTGAAAATGCCACCGGTAAAAAAGTATCAGATTATACTTCTGAAAAATTCTGGAAACCAATGGGGGCAGTAAATAATGCCCTATGGTGTTTAGATGATAAAAATGGTATAGAGAAAGCTTATTGTTGCTTTAACTCAAATGCACGTGATTTTGCACGCTGGGGGCAGCTTGTTTTAAATAAAGGTGTTTGGAACAATGATACGCTTATATCGCCCGAGTATGTAAAACAGGCAACTACCCCTGCATCATACCTAACCGATGAAACAGGTAATGGCATTAATTATTACGGTTATCAATGGTGGGTTCAACATTTTGATGGTTTTGAAGTGCCATATATGCGAGGAATACTGGGACAGTATGTTTTTGTTATGCCTAACCATAATGCTGTTGTTGTACGTTTGGGACGTAAGCGCAGTGCCGAAAAAACCGACCATCATCCTAACGATTCATATATGTATCTTGAAGTTGCTAAAAAGATATTGAACGGGAGTATGGTGAATATTTAAGGCACTATACAAATCGGTTAAAATGAAAGGGTTAATTGATTATGAAATAGCTCTGTGAAGCTTTGGATCTTGCTTTGTGAAATAGCTATTGTAGAAAGTGTCCTAAAGAATAAAAATAGATTCTTTGTAATCGTTATTATTGACAGTTACATTTCACTATACTGATTAGTTAGGCTTTATTTGGTGTGCGATTTGCATTATACCTTCTAACATATAGATTTAAAAATAGATATTCAATAAAAAGTTTTAAATTACATATTATTCTTTTAACCTAAAATTTGACAAAATGAAAACAAAATTGATTATTGGAACATTGTTGATTATGTTTAGCTTAATTAGTTGTAATGAGAACAATGAAAATACGGTGGATCTACAATCAGAATCACTCGAATTATTAAAAACTGATAAAGGTGGTTGTTTCGTAGACCAAAATTTAACATTGAAAAGTGGAGTAATCGAGAATGATACTTTATTTTACTCAATAATAAATGACTCATTGGTTGTGACAATAAACATGATTAATAATTGTGCAGCATGTTTAATAGACTCCATATCTAAATTTGAAGACAATGTCAATATTTATATAAAAAACGACTGTGGACCATTTGCAAATTGCATATGTGATTTTGAGTATAAATACTTCTTTGACAATTTTGATGGAAAAGACATTCTCTTCTCAGTATATTTGAAGGATTATGAAGAGGTTGAATATTCTCTTTGGAATGAATTGCAATATCCTTAAAAACAAAGCCTAACACGCAATAAATTCAATGTGGGCTAATGTGTATATTGAAACTTCTTTCTTACTTGAAACTCCGCCAAACTTTGTTTGACTATATACTTTTAATTTCTATTTTTATAATAAAACAAAGTTTGCCTATGAATCAGCGTGAGAATTTACAAGTAACTAAAACCACACTGAATCTATTGCCACCGTTACCACTTTTTAATACTTAAAATATTTTTTGAGTAAAAATAAATTGCTATTCCCACAATAATTAGGTTACCAATACCCATAAACCCATAATCGTCAAAAATAATTGACATTTTACGACCTATTATCTCAATGGAGTTGCCTTCGTAAAGTATCATTGCAAATGCAAATAATGCAATTAATAAAACTTGCTTTTTGTTTTGTATCTGCAAAATTATAATAGCCAAAAGTGGCAACGAAAACAGAAAGTGTTCTTTGTCGGTAAGCATAAAGCTTGGGCTTAATGCTATTAAAACAAAAATATTTATAATCAATGATTTAGCCTTGTCTTTTGGGGTTGTTTTTTTTGCACGGCTATCAATATACCAAAATAGCACAAGTGATAATAAGCCTAATAAAATAAACAGGGGTGCGTAGTAGTTTGGCGTAATATAAACTCCAAAATAAGTATTCAAAATGGAGTATATTGTATGCGATGAGTAGATATAATCGGCATGTTCAAGCATTGCGGTAATCCATGATAAATATAATGTTAAGCTCTTTGAGAAACCAACCAAAACAATAGAGCCAAGCACAAAAACTATACCTGCACTCAGACCACTAATTATAATATTCCATTTTTTATGAAGAAGTAGCGGTAGTAGGCAAACCACTAAATAGGGTTTTGTTAAAATAACAATGGCCCAAAATGCCCCCGATTTAATATATTTATCCTCCAACATATATTTTATAGCCAAGGTTGACAAAAAGAGAAGTATCATATTGGTGTTTCCCAAATGTAACTCGCGCTCCATATGCAGCATTATCGAAAATAGGATAATAGTAAGAATACCTGTGGTTATTTTTTTAACACCAAAAAGGTGTTTGTCTATTATTTTATGAAGTAAAACAACTTCGGCAGCAGTAACCAATGTAATTATAAAAAAGTGTAATAAACAGGCTGTTTTAAATGATAATAGTGTGTATGGCACAAAAAACAGCAGGGTAAAAGGAGAGTATTTATAATAACCGGTATCGAGTCCAAATGTTACACCATACACTTGTTTGCTGTTTGTTAATGCATCAGCAGCTAAGTACATTACCTTAAAATCGTTTAACCAAAACCTGTTGTTTAGTAATAAAAAAAATAGCATAATGCCAAAAATCCCAATAGTTACCAATATAAAGGTATTGACTGCTCTGTTTTTTAAAATATTATTTAACATAGAAAGGAAGGATGTAATAAAAGTCTTGAATAGGTAGTAATATCATTAAAGTATCTTCTTTTTCTTTTTTAGCTTTTCAAACTCTTTGGTAGCTTCGCTTAAGCGTTTTTTGAAATGTGTTAACTGTTTTTTCGATTCTTTTAATTCTGTTTTTGATGCATCTTCGTTATTTCTTGCTCTATCCAATAAATCCTGCATTTCTGTTTCTCTTTTTTCAGCCTCTTCCTGAACAGCTTTAAGCTCTTCTAAATTTTCTAACATCTCTTGGTTTTTTGCCGATGATTCTTCTTCTATCTTTTTGTACTTGCCTACCATTGCCTGCGACTCGTTACTCATTTTTACAATATTTAACTGTGCTGCAATGTTTTCAATAGACTTTGTTAAAAATGCTTTATGTGTTTCAGAAATGGTTTTAAATGATGCAATTTCAATAACCCCAATTACCAGTTCATCAATTTTCATAGGAATTAGCGCAAGTATTTTTGGAGTAGAACTACCTAACCCTGATGATATTGAGAAATATTTTTCGGGCATGTCTTCAAGGTATTCAGCCTTTCCCATACTATAGCATTGTCCGGTTAACCCTTCGTTAACATCTAACACGTCAATTATAGCCTCTTTGTTTAGTCCGTAATTTGCCAGTAATTTTAGTTTATCTTCATTATCAATTTTTGTTTGCAGGTATAATGCGCCCATTGTGGCATCAATACGTTTAATTAAAGTGGTTAGCAACTGGTCGGCCAGCTTGTTAAGGTTTTCTTTGTTTTTGCGCATAACCTCAGTAATATCATGAAGTCCCTCATTAATATGATTTTGTTCCTCTTGTTCTTCTTGATATTTTTTTAATTCATTTGCTTGGTTTGTTAATTTTTGGGTGCGTTCTTCAATACGTTCCTCAAGGTTAAGTTTTTCCTGTCTAAGGTCGGTACTCAATTTTTCATTGTCTTTTTGTGCAATTGCCGATTTTTTGGTTAAAAGAAACGATTGTAATACCATAAATATCGCAATACCATATGGGGCAATATCGGCATTATGAATTACGCCCATGCTATTTAAAACATCATGAATAGCTGTGGTGTAAAGCAAAAACATTCCTATAAATGTAAAAAATGCTCCCGATCTTTTTTTTATGGTTGCACCAAGCAAAACAACAAAGGTTAAATATAATCCGCCAAGCCCTATATAAGCTTCAAAAATTAAACGAAACTCGCCATAAAACCATGCTTTGGTCGAAAAAACCAGAATAGTTACCAAAATTCCAATACCTGTTAAAATATAGAACATAATTTTGGGGAAGCTTTTGCGAAATAGAAAGAAGAAGTATATCGAGAAAAAGCTCATGGTGGCAAACCCCGAAAAATTATCAAGCCTAACCAACAGCTCCCAACTTAAATTTGGTAACCAGTACATTATAACGCGTTCGCCTGTCGATAATATCCTTATTATCATTATTAATGATAATATACCAAAAATTAGGTTGGCAAAGTCTAATCTGCGGAATAAATACATTAACAAATGGTTGAATCCTATAATTAGGATAATACCTATAAGAAGTAATTGTAGTATTATATCGTTTTTTGTATGACGTACTATATTTTCCAAAGTGCCAAAAAACATTGGCTGTTGTGCACCAGCCTTGCGGTGGTGGTAGTTTGATACATGTAAAACAATATCCAGAATTTGCGATTCTGCACTATCTTTGGCGGTTACAGGTATGGCAATTTCTTTACTTATAAATTTTGGGTGTCCCTTTTTCTCATGTTCACTTGCTGTGCCAACACATGTTTTTAAACTGCCATTTATATATAGCTTATATGCAGAAAATATAGAATAAAATTTTAATCCATAAATCTCGTCTTTGTTTTTAACCTTAATTTGAAAACGGTAGGTTCCATATCCATTTGGCGGAATGTTTTCTCCGGAGGGCAAGGTAATTTTTGTCCATGTTTTGGGTATAAGTGCTTTGAGTTTTGTGTGTCCTGCAAGGGTATCTTTTGCCGATGATGGTATTAGGAATTCTTTCCAATAGAAATCAGTATATCCTTCAAGCTTTATTATTTTGTTATCCAAATTTGTTTGAGTAACATCTAATTTGCCATTTGTAAACGTTAAACTTTGTGAATTAACGCTTTTTAAAATTAAAATTTGGCTTATAATTATTGCAAATAAAACAATGTGTTTAATTTTCATAGGGACACTTTATTCATGTTTAGTTCGAAATTAGTTTTTTTTTTTGGTTATACAAATCAAAATTCTAAAAATTAGTTGTAGCCTGATTAATTCATAAATCTCGCTATTTGATAGTAAGCCATTAGTTATTAGCGCATTGTAAATCAGATGGCATTTTTCAAATAAATGTAATATTTCAATATAATATGTTAATTTTCAATGGCATGAACTACCTCAATTGAGCAAAGCGAAATCATAAATACCTTTAAATATATTATATGTATGTATAATAATTAACTCCTGCCTGCCTATGTCATCAAACAGGCACTATGCAGGTTAGAAAGATTACTGTTTTTTTAATTTTTCTTTAAACAAGCTTTCAAACTTTTTCAATTTTGGAACAATTGTAATTTGGCAATACATCTGTTTTGAATTATTTGCAAAATATTCTTGATGGTATTTCCCGGCACTAAAGAAATTATCAAAAGCTGCTAACTCGGTTACAATTGGCACATCCCAAATATTTAATTTATTAAGATTACTAATGATATCTTGGGCACTTTTTTTCTGTTTATTATTATGATAAAATATTACCGAACGGTAGTGTGTGCCTATATCTGCATCTTGGCTATTTAAAGTTGTAGGGTTATGTGTTTTAAAAAATATCTCTAAAAGCTCGGTATAGCTAATAACTTTAGTATTATATTTAACCTGTATAACTTCAGCATGACCTGTTTCTCCCGAGCATACATCTTCATAAGTAGGGTTGTGCATATCGCCACCCGAATATCCTGTGGTTGCGGTAATAACACCATTTACTTTACCAAAAATAGCTTCAGTGCACCAAAAGCAGCCGCCACCAAAAGTGGCAAGTTCAAAATTATTATTGTTCATATTATTATTAATTATTTCAGCCTTTTATCTATTGCCCTCCGTACTTTACAGCGTGTCGCAATAGTTTTAGCGGTGGTGCAGCAAAGGATGGGAAGGTTGATTTATTGAATATTTTAACTTAGTAAATATAAATAGAATTTTTGTTAATATTTTTTGTAAATAAAACAATTACATAATTGTGTGTTAACAAAATATGGACTTTTTTGAATATTTATTATTGTAACTGTTTATATTTGCACTGTTTTAGGTAATAATTTAATGTGGCGCTATTATGAATAATGAAATTGTAATTGTAATAAATCCTGGTTCAACATCAACAAAAGTGGCAATTTTTAACCGCTTGGGCGAAATAGATAGTGTGTCAATAAAGCACCCACAAACAGAGCTTGATAGCTTTGACAAGGTTACACACCAGATTGATTACCGTTATGACATAGTAAGTGTCAAAGTCGATAGTTTGCTTAAAAATATTGATTATATAGTAGTAGGAATTGTTGGCAGGGGTGGTATCGTTAAACCTTTAACAGGAGGTACTTATAAAATAAGCAATAGTTTTTTAAATGATGCCAAAGAGGGTACATATGGCGACCATGCCTCCAATTTAGGTAGTATGATAGCCGACCGTTTAAAAACTAAATATGGACTTGAAAACAGTTATACGGTTGACCCTGTTTCATGTGGTAATATGTGGCCAAAGGCCGAAATTTCAGGAGTTCCCGGAATTGTGCGCAATGGGAGGGGGCATCCGCTTAATATGAAAATGACTGCCCGAAAAATTGCTAAAAAACAAAACATTCCTTTTAAAGATACAAACTATGTAATTGCCCACCTTGGGGGCGGTATATCAATTTCGTTAGTTTTGGCAGGCAAGTTTGTTGATGTAAATGATGGTTTGCTTGGAATGGGTCCATTTTCGCCAAATAGGGCAGGGGCTTTACCTTTAAGGGGTATAATGAAAATGTGCTATGAAATGCCTTACAACGAGGTGGCAGCAGTATTATCAAAAAAAAGTGGGCTTAAGGCGTATCTTGGCACCGAAGATATTCGCGATGTATTAAAAATGATTGAACAGGGCGATAAAAATGCCAAGTTAATTTATGAGGCTTTTGTTTATCAGATAGCAAAGGAGATAGGTGCATATTTTGCCGCATCAAAAGGCAAGGCACAGGCTATAATAATAACAGGTGGAATTGCTTTTAACGACAAATTTAACACCGATCTTAAAGAGTATGTTGGTAGTCTAACAGAATTTCATATTTACGCAGGCGAAAATGAAATGGAGGCTTTGTCCGAAGGTGTTTTTCGTGTTATTGACGGAAAAGAACAGCCAAAAGAGTATTGATGTAAAATAATTATTCTAAATCGGCTAAATATCAAATATTGTTTTGGTTGCCGATGAAATAGCAAAAGAACTGTGGAATGTAGTAACGTAATCAAACTCAGAAAGTTTCTCTTCAATAAATATTTTAAACTCCTCCATATTTTTTACCATTATTTTTAAATGGATGTCATATTCCCCCGATACATTATAAAACTCCATTACTTCAGGAAAGGCCATTACTGTTTTTTTAAAGTTTTCAACTACATCTTTTGTGTGTTTATTTATATTGACATCTATAAATATTGTCATGTTTTTATCTAATTTCTCAGGATTTAAAACAGCAATATATTTTTCTATAATCCCTATTTTTTCAAGCTTTTTAACCCGTTCGTACACAGGTGTATTTGTAAGATGCAGTTTGCTTGCAAGCTCCTTTGTGGTAATTCTTGCATCCTTTTGAAGCATGTTTAAAATTTTACGATCAACACTATCTAGCTTTACCATGGCAGAAAATATATCTTTTTAATGGTTAAAAAAAACTCTATAACAGATAAATAAACTTATAAAAATATAAATAAAAGTAAAATAAACCAAATACAAGATAATTAGCAAATAAAAAGTTTGTTATATGGTATATTTGAAGAAAATATAAAGCATATAATTACTAAAATAAAATTAATTTATATGATAGAAATTAGATGGCATGGTAGAGGAGGGCAGGGCGGTTTTACGGCATCAAGATTATTGGGAATAGCTGCCGGAATGTTTCAAGATAAACATGCTTTGGCTTTTCCATCATTCGGACCGGAGCGTCGCGGTGCACCTGTATTAGCTTTTACAAAAATTGATAACAAGAAGATATATGACAGAAGCGAAGTAATAACTTGCGATTTTGTTGTGGTAATGGATGAAACATTAATTAATCCGGCAATTATAAAAGGTGTAAAGGATAATGCAGTTTTTATTATTAACAGCAAAAATCCTGACAGATACGAAATTTTAAAAAAATACAAAGTATTAGCTATTGATGCAACAAGTATTGCATTGGAAGTTCTTAAAAGACCAATTACTAATACTGCAATGTATGGAGCTTTAGTAGCTGTTTCAGGGTTGGTTAGTATTGAGGCTGCATTAAATAGTATTCGTTATGAAATGAACCCTTCATTAATAGATAAAAATATTGAAATTGTAAAACGTGTTTTTGACGAGTGCATTAAATCAAAATTAGTAACCAATTAAGCAAGTAGCTATGAGCAGACCTGTACAAAGAGATTTTAAAAAACCTACACATATAAATGATTATCCAACCGGACCGCAATATGAAGCCGGATTTTTAGCTGAAACAAATGCCAGTTGGAGAACCTATAAGCCTATTGTTGATCATGATAAATGCGTTTATTGTTTAATATGTTACATGGTTTGCCCCGATGGAACAATTATAAAAAACGATGGCAAAATTGATATAGATTACGATTATTGTAAAGGATGTGGTGTTTGTGCACACGAATGCCCAAAAGATGCAATTTCAATGATTAAAGAGGATTTATAAAAGAAGTAAAAAAGATGAAAACAGACAAAATATTTATTTCAGGAGACGAAGCCGTTGCGCATGGTGCACGTTTGGCTCGCCCTCATGTTATTGCTGCATACCCAATTACACCACAAACCATTACGGTTGAACGACTATCAGAGATGGTTGAAAATGGCGAAATGGATGCAGAATATATGCATGTTGAATCGGAACATTCTGCACTATCTGCCACTATGGGAGCCAGTAGCGTTGGGGCACGAACATTTACAGCTACATCATCACAAGGTTTACTATATATGGCAGAGGCTATGCACTATGCCAGTGGTGGACGTTACCCAATAGTAATGATGAATGCCAACAGGTCGGTAGCATTGCCTTGGAGTATTTACGGTGATCAGCGTGATTCCTTATCGTTACTGGATTCCGGCTGGATTCAGGTTTATGTTGAAGATGCTCAAGAAGCATTAGATATGACAATTCAAGCATATAAAATTGCCGAACATGCCAAAGTATTAACTCCTATGATGGTAAATCTTGACGGATTTATTCTCACACATACATACGAAATGGTTGATATACCCAATCAGGAAATGGTAGATGAGTTTTTGCCCAAGTTTGAAACTCCAAATAAAATGAGTTTTGAAAATCCTAAAAATATGGCTTTTAGTTCTCAACCCGATGATAATACCGAGTTTAAATATCAGCAAAACCGGGCTATGTTTGATTCTATTGAGGTAATTAAAAAAACCGACAATGAATTTGGCGAAAAATTTGGCAGATATTATAACGGAATGGTTGAAGAGATAATGTGCGAAGATGCAGAGGTTGTTTTAGTTACATTAGGTAGTATAACAGGAACGGTTAGGGTAGTTGCCTGGCAATTAAGGGATAGAGGACTAAAAGTTGGTATTTTAAAAATTCGCTATATGCGTCCGTTTCCTGAAAAGGAGATAATGGAATTAAGCAAAAAAATAAAAGCAATAGGTGTAATTGATAAAGATATATCATTTGGATATGAAGGAACCGTATTTACAAATGTTAACTCGGCATTAGCTAAATCAAATGCATCAATATTTAAGAAGAATTTTATTGGCGGATTGGGTGGCAGAGATATTACCAAAGCTGAAATAGAAAAAATGTACATGGATCTATTTGAAGGAATTAAAACAAACAATCAGAAGACAGTTGAATTTTTTAACCTAAAAGTAGAAACCAATGAATAATCAAGCAACAATGGACATACCAAGAATAACTCCTAAAAATATAACAGATCAAGAGTTCTTTTATGGGCACAAAGCATGTGCGGGTTGCGGAGGAAGTGTTGCTGTTCGTTTAGCTTTAAAAGTTTTAGGCGAAAGAACATATTCTGCATTACCTGCCGGTTGTATGGCGGCAGTAGGATTCATTTTTCCTCAAATGGCTTTTAAAAATAACTCTATAATTACAACATTCCCCGGTGTTGCCAGTATGGCATCGGGTATAGCAGTGGGAGCAAAAGCATTGGGGCAAAAAGATTTTAAAACAGTTTGTTTTGCGGGTGACGGTGGTACGGCTGATATAGGTTTACAAGCACTATCAGGTATGATTGACAGAGACGATGATGTGCTGTATATTTGCTACGACAATGAGGCGTATATGAATACCGGCATCCAAAAAAGTGGACTGACTCCTTACGGAACAAAAACCACAACAACACCTGCAGGAAGAAATTTACCCGGAACAAAAACAAATAAAAAAAACCTGTTTGAAATTATTGCAGCACATGATATAAAATATGCCGCTACGGCAAGTATTGGATATTTGCAAGACTTTATTAACAAGGTAAATAAAGCAAAACATATTAAAGGGGCTACTTTTATTCACGTTTATGCATCGTGCCCAACAGGCTGGGGAACACCAACACATACATCAATTGAAATTGCAAAAGAGGCAGTGGATTGCGGATTAATATTTTTGGCTGAGTATGAAAATGGCGAATATAAAATAAATAAAAACCCCAAACAGTTTAAATCAGTTAATGAGTATTTGACAAAACAAGGTAGATTTAAACACATGACAGAAGATGATATAGAAAAAGTTATTCAGTATAGAGATATGAAATGGGAGCGTATGCGAAAAAACTGGACTAAATAATCTCTGCAAGAAAACGCCAATCCGCCACGGCGGACTCTTGTTTTGAAAACAGTTATTTACAATAGTAAACTCCTGATTTTCAAAACTACGAAAGCCTCATTCTTGACGTTTTCTTATCAGAGAGTGAATTTTTTTGTAGACACTAAATAAACTAAATATTATGATAAGCGATTTAAATAGTATTTTTTCAAAAATGACTAAGCGCAGCAAGCGCTCTGCTATTCGTGAAATTCTTAAACTTACACAACAACCCAATGTTATTTCATTTGCCGGTGGTTTACCTGCCCCCGATTCATTTCCAATTGATGATATCAAAACTATTACTAATCAGATTTTGCAAAATGATGGTGCCGCAGCTTTACAATACGACTCTACCGAAGGCTTAACAGAGCTTAGAGAAGCATTGATTGAAATGTATAAAAAACAAGGTGCTAATTGCAAACTTGAAAACTTAATTGTTACTACTGCATCGCAACAGGGGCTTGATTTATTAGGAAAAATATTTATTGATGATGGAGATAAGGTAATTTGTGGTTTGCCTTCATATTTAGGTGGTATAAGCGCATTTGCATCATACGGTGCAAATATGGTAGGTATTCCTTTAGATAAAGACGGAATGAGTGCTATTGAGCTTGAGAAAACATTGGAAGAATTGAAGCAAAAAGGTGAAAAGCCTAAATTTATTTACATTATTCCTGATTTTCAAAATCCGGCAGGAATAACCATGCCTGAATCACGTCGTTTAGAGATAATTAAAATTGCACAAACATACGATGTATTAATTGTTGAAGATTCGCCATATCGCGAGATTCGTTTTGAAGGAAAATCGCACCGATTAATGTACCAATTGGATAATACCGGACATGTAATTACATTGGGCACTTTCTCGAAAATTGTAGCCCCCGGGTTTAGAATTGGATGGGTTTTGGCACATCCTGACATAAATGATAAATTAGTTATTGCAAAACAATCAGCAGATTTATGTACTCCTACATTTGTTCAAAAAATTGCTGCTAAATATTTAAAATCTGATAATTACGAAAATAATTTAAACAAAACCATAGAACTTTACCACAAACGCAGAGATTTAATGTTAGACGGTTTTAGAAATCATATGCCAAAAGAGGTTACATGGACTAAACCTGAAGGTGGCCTATTCCTGTTTGTTACACTTCCCGAATATTTAGATTCGGAAGAAATTTTCCATAAAGCCATTAAAGAAAAGGTTGCCATTGTTATTGGAAATGTATTCTTTTGTAATGGCAAAGGTCAAAACACAATGCGTTTAAACTTTTCTTTTGTAAACGAAAAACAAAATATTATAGGCATAAAAATACTTGCCGATGTTATTAAAAAAGAAATTGCAATTAAAAAATCAGTTACAAATCAGTATTGAAATTAATGAGAATTAAAAATTAAGGCAATGTTGGCAA
>CBDUWQ010000004.1:0-49187 GCA_965370965.1 uncultured Bacteroidales bacterium | reverse complement strand
TATATTTGGTTGAATATTATCTTAAATCGGTGGTTTTTAGACAAACTGCCGTTGGCTATATGAATCATCTAACAAGAAATGGGACAAATTCAGAATTAGGCGTTGATATTGAAATTATAAAACGAATAAACATTTCAACCAGTTTTAGATATTCATTGCTTGATAAGAAAACGGATAATGAGGTAGAAGTAAAAGCTATATCATTATTTTTATCATATGTTATATTAAATCGGGAACACCATAAATTGATGGTTGGACCTGGAATTTCATATGGTAATTATAAACGATATTCAAAATATTTTGGTTTTGAAAAAGAATATAAATCGTTTTGGTTGAATCCTTTAAAAATACGATATGATTATATTTTTAGTTCCAAAATTAAGATTGGATTAGATGCTTCATTAACGGGAGATGATGGTGATGGTTCAACCTATTTAGGATTAGTTTTTGGTTATGTTTTTTAAAGCTCCAAACAATACTTCAACAGGGTGCAATGCTTCTCTATCTGTTCCATCTTTTATTTGGTGGCGGCAGCTTGTACCGGGTGCAACAATAATTATATCTGTTTTTGCTTTGCGCACTGCCGGAAAAAGAACTAACTCGCCAATTTGCATCGATATTTTGTAATGCTCCTTTTCAAAACCAAAACTGCCTGCCATTCCGCAACATCCCGATGGAATTTCTTGAACTTTGTAATTTTTTGGTATGGTAAGCATTTTTATGGTTGGTGTGGTTGAGGCAATGGCTTTTTGCTGACAGTGCCCATGCAGCTTAATCTCTTTGTTGTTGGTAGTAAACAAGCTGTTATCAATAAATCCGGCATCGTATTCACGGGCAATAAATTCATCAATCATAAGTGCGTTTTTTGCCAATGCTTGCGCCGATGCTTTTAATCTGTTACCAACCAAATCGGGGTACTCATCACGAAAAGTCAATATTGCCGATGGCTCTATACCAATAAGCGGTTTTTCATCTGTAATTACATCTTTTAAAAAGGCAACATTTTTTATTGCAAGTTTTTTTGCCTTTTGTAATAACCCTTTCGACAGGTAAGCCCGTCCGCTTTCGGCATTTGGCACTATCAATACTTTATAGCCCAAACGTGTTAACAGCCTAATGGCAGTAATGCCAATATGGGTGTCGTTATAATTGGTAAACTCGTCAATAAAAAGTACTATCTCTTTTTTATTGGTATGTTTTTTTTGTTGAAGGTTTTTGTTTGCCCAGCTTTTTAAAGTGGTTTTTTGCAGCAAAGGCATTGACCGCTCAGTGGCAAACCGCAATGTTTTTTTAATAAGTGTTGAGGTTAGGCGGTTGCTCATAAAAAAGTTGGTAATACCCGGAGCAAAAGCCCCCAAACGGTTTATTTTACTGATGTTTGCAATAGCCAGTGTTCGCAAAGGTATTCCATGCTTATTATACCAATGCTGCAAAAACTCGGCTTTTAATTTTGTAATATCAACACTGCTTGGGCATTCCGATTTACATGCTTTGCACGACAGGCATAAATCCAGAGCTTCATAAATTTCTTTATGGTTAAATGGGTTTTTATTATCGCTACGTGTTAAAAATTCACGTAAAATATTTGCCCTCGATCGTGTTACATGCTTTTCGTCGCGAGTAACCATATAGCTTGGGCACATTGTACCGCCTGCCGTGTGTGGCTTTAGGCAATCGCCCGACCCGTTACAGCTTTCGGTAGCTTGTATAATCCCATTTTTATCCGAAAAATCAAAAATGGTTTTAATGTCAGGTGTTTTGCCCTGTTTGTAGCGCAAATTATTGCGCATAGGTGGCGTGTCGATTATTTTACCCGGATTAAAAATATGTTGAGGGTCCCAAACGTTTTTAAGGTCTTTTAACAACCTGTAAACCGTATTACCCAACATAAATGGTATAAACTCGCCACGCAGCCTACCATCGCCATGCTCGCCACTTATTGAGCCTTTATATTTTTTAACAAGATGCGCAATGTCCCAGGCAATTTTCTCAAACTTATCAATATCGGCAGGTAGTTTCAGGTTAAGCTGAGGTCGTAAATGCAATTCGCCTGTTCCGGCATGGGCATAATACACACATACCTCGCCGTATCTATCCATAATTTTTGAAAACTCATCAATATATTCAGGTAGCACACTTGGGTGTACCGCTGTATCTTCAATTACTGTTACCGATTTTTTATCGTCTGCTGCATTGCTTAATATTCCCAAACCTGCTTTTCGCAAATTCCATGCTTTTTTTGTATCGTTGGCAAACAGTATAGGAAAATGATAACCCATTTTATGCTCTTGCATTTCGGCAATCATGCTTTTGGCAAGTTGTTTAATATTATTTTGTGTGTTACAGGCAAATTCTATTAACAGAATTGCTTTTGGGTTACCTTTTATAAAAAACCTGTTTTTTATCTGTTCAATATTTCCTTTCGAGGCATTTAGTATAATGTCATCCATCAATTCAACTGCGGTAACACTATGTTTTAATGCTATAATATTGGCTTTTAATGCCTCGTTAACCGAATTAAAATGGGCACATACCAACCCTTTCTCTTTAGGTGGAGCATCAACCAAATTAAGTTTAAGCTCAGTAATAAACATCAATGTACCCTCCGATCCGGCTATCAGTTTTGATATATTCAATGGTACACCATTGTTGGTAAACGGGTCGGTATTTAACAGTTGGTCAAGGGCATATCCATTATTTCGTCGAATAATACGTGGCTCTGGATAGTTTTCAAGTATCTCTTTTTGGTTTTGTTTGTTCGATAAAATATCACGTATATTTCTGTAAATTGAACCTTCAAGTTTGTTTAGCTTGCACTTTTGTTCAAACTCAGATTTTAAAAGTGGTTTAAAGGTTGCTTTAGAGCCATCGCTTAAATATCCGGTTACTTCTAAAATATGATCACGTGTTGTTCCGTAAACTACTGCATGTAAACCACAGGCATTGTTGCCAACCATTCCGCCAATATTACAGCGGTTGGCAGTACTGGTTTCGGGTCCAAAAAATAGGTTATTGGGATATAAAAAGCGGTTTAATTCATCTAAAATAACGCCCGGTTCTATTTTTACCCATTTATCGTTATTATTTAACTCAATAATTTGGTTTATATTTTTCGATATATCAACAACAATACCACTGCCAACAACTTGTCCTGCGAGTGATGTTCCGGCTGCCCGAGGTATTAAAGGCAATTTATGCTTTGCTGCATAATTTACTATTTGCTTAATGTCGTTTGTGTTTTTTGGTATTATAATGGCTAAAGGTTGTTCGTAATATACCGATGCATCGGTGGCATAACTAATTTTTGATGCATTGTCGTTAAATATTTTACCTTTAATAATATTTTGCAATGATGCTATATGCTGTTCTGTTGAAATCATAGTTTGTGGCAACTGTTTTTTCAAAAGTATAAAAATTAATGGTTTCGGATTAGTTTGAGTAAATATTTATTGCAGTGGATTGTATGTGTTCACTAATTATAATTTTCTGTTGTTGTAAGTAGCTAAGGTCGGTGTTGTTTTGCTAAGCAACCGTTGGTGTTGCTGCAAGCGACGCCTACGGTGGCATTGGAATAATTTTGTTTTATATCATGATAGGAACACCGCCATCTTGGCGGTTTTACTTTAAAGTATAATGATGTTTTGGTATTAACCGGCTGGAAGCCAGTATTCCGAGCTGTACCACCGCCATCTTGGCGGTTTTTGCTTTCATGGTATGATAGTTTTAATTTACCGGATGGAAGCCAGTGTTCCGGAATTATGTTATAAACCAGTCGATAGAATGCGATACAGGTGGTTTTGCTTTAGGTGGAATCGTGCAGTTGTGTTTAATTTAAAAATATATTAAGGTTTAATACTACTCTAAAACAATACTGCGGATAATAGTTTTATTGCCCATTTTAAGTTGAAAATGATAAATACCTTGTGGCTCGTTTAGGTTTATTAGTTGTGGAAACTCAGTAATGTTGCTTTTTAGTACAATTTTTCCTTCATTATTTAATATCTGATATTTTGCACCAATCAGGTTTTTATCAGTATCAATAAACAATTTGCCTTGCGTAGGGTTAGGGTATATTTTAAGCGTTATAATATTTTCATTTATTGAGAGGGTTATTAGTACAATATTTATTGTGGTGTCACTTTTTAAGTCTATATATCCGGTATCAGGTAAATGTGTTTCAGGTTTTTGTACATAATATAGGATATTATTGGTAGGCAATACATTAGTAAATACTGCTCCACCTGCCGAGTTTGTTGCTTTTACCTTATTATCAAAAGTAATGTTTGCGTTCTCAATAACCCCATTATTATCCAATACGTTAAATAAAACATTATAGGTCTCAAGCTCCATTTCAATTTGCACCGATACATCTTCATCTACTACATTTAACACATTATAATAGTTAAAATACTCATTGCTGCTTATGGTGTATGAATAATTATTGCCGGGGGTAATATTATTAAAAACAGCAATACCGTTTTCATTTGTAATTTGCTCTGTGCCATTAAATGCTATTAGTGAGTTTTCAAGTGGTTCAGTTCCGTTGGTAACTGTAAATGTTACATTATATTGTTTTGGTTGCAGTTCAAAATTAAAGGCAGTATCGTTATCAAAAACCTGTATTGTCCCTTCTTTAGAAAAATAACCGGGTTTTTCAATTGTATAATTATATTCCCCTTTAGGCATATCAATAAAAAACAGCTCACCAAGCAGGTCGGTATATCCTGTTTTATCTCCAAAGGTTATAAAAGCACTATCTAAAACATAGTTATTATTCCAAATGGCAAATTTTACATCGGGTATAGGCTTAAGGTTAATTACTTTGCTAATATTGTTGGTGGTAATGGTTACCGAATCTGTAATATCATAAAAACCTGTTTCATAAATTGAATACCGGAATGTTCCTTTGCCTATATCATTTATTTCAATAATGCCATAATTATTGGCAAATAGTGTATCATTTTCAAAATATACCGGTATATCGCTAACTGTAATACCGCTAACTTCAATTTCAAGTATTAAATCAGGTATAAAATTTATTTTTACATTTACAATGGTATCGGTATAGGCAACCTCAATAGAATCGATAACCTGATAATAGCCATTGGCATTTATTGAATAGTGATATGTGCCGATAATAATATTATTAAAATTTGCATATCCGTTGCTATCGGTATTTATGGTTAGGGTATCAAATTTAATAACTGCATTGCCAATGCCCGTTAAACCATCTTTAATATAAAATTGAACATCGGCAACTGCTTTTAAATAAATATCTGCAAAAGTGGTATCTTTTGTTATCTCAACTGTGTTGGTATAGCTATAATAATTGCTGTCGTTAATAGTAATAGCGTATTCCCCTTCTTCAATAAATTCAAACAGGGCAACTCCTTCTATATTTGAGATTTGTGCGTAATTGCCCAATTTTACTTTTATGCCTTGCAAAGGTTCTGTGCCGTCTGATACTTTAATAGTTACATTACTTTTGGTTTTAAGTGTATATTTTAGCGCAGTGTCGTTCTGTGTAACTTTTATGGTATCAAAAGCAAATACATATTTTGGATGGTATAGCTGAAGCAGATAATCGCCTTTATCAATATCAGTAAATGTTGTTATTCCGGTTGTATTGGTAATTTCTGAATATGAGCCTATTCTAATATCAACACCCAAAACAGGTTTGTTGGCAGTATTTACAACCTGTACGGTTATATCGGCATAATCGTTTTGCAGTATTATTAAAGCTGATTCGCTTGATGAAGCCATCAACAAGCTATCGGTAATTGTAGTATAACCATTACTGCTAACTGTAAATACAGCATAGTCGCCTACGGTTGTTGAATAGCTTGTAACTTGTCCTTCCGAATTGGCAATAAAACTTTTGCTACCAATGGTAACAAAAGCATCGGCAATAGTAGTACCATAATTATTTTGTATTGTGATTATTAATTCGGGATTTCGCTTTAACTCAATGTTATAATGGTCGTATGCCTGTGTTTTGTTGAATGTAACTGTTGTGTCGCGATAACCATATCCGCTAAAACCAATATTATAGTTTCCAATATATTCTAAAAAGCAGAATCGTGCTTGCCCCAACTCATTTGTAATTTGCAATTCTGAATTTATTGATACTTGGTAATTCTCAACCCATTGGTTGTTATTTATGGGCAAATCGCCTTGCACAGATATGTTTAATATCCCAACCGAATCGAATAAAAATTGAGTGTTGGGTCGATAATATGCAGTATTTTCAATTGGTGCAGGGTAGGTATTGTTTTGCGCCCCCCATGCAACCGATTTGAATGATGTTAATGAACTATTTATTGTTGTGTTCTCTCCTTGAGCTGCATAACTGTTGGTAGTTCCCCAACTAATTTCAAAAATAATGTTTTTACTGCTTGATAGAATTATCGGATGTTGCAGTTCAATGGTATCCCAACCAATAGAGGTGGGCAGATAATGCAAATCATCACTAAACAATACTTGTGGGTTTTCCAGTTCAATGGTTTCTGTTAATTCGGCAATATCTGTAAAAGCTGCCTCTATTTTAAAGTTGTTTAAGTCACGGTTATTTTCATCATTGGTAAAACCGGCTATATTAAATGCTATTGATTTTATGGCTTTATAATCATGTCCAATCTCGTTATTTAAATAGAGTATTTGAGTTGTGTTGTTTTTGTATAAGTTGTTATAAGGGTAATCTTTTACAATTGTATTGCCGTTACCGAGTTCTAAAAACAAGTATTGTCCTAAATCAATATTTTTTTGTTTTTCGTCTAAATATACTCCTCTTTCAATTTTGCAAACTAAGGTGTCTGCTGTTTTTTCAATAGCATTTGCAGGTAAGTTTATTTCAAAATTAACTAATACCGTATCGTTTAATGCAAATTTGTTTAACTCAATTTGGGTAGTATTCAATATTAAGGTTTTATTTACCGATATATTTAATAATGACACCGTTGAGCTAACCTGAACATGTCCTTGATTAACAATAGCCACCTGTAAATCGGCTGTTTCGCCATAATCTAAAATGTTATTTCCGTTTCCCGAAAAATCGTTTATATACTGGTATGATAAAACCTTTAAAACCGGAGCATTTATTTTCTCATTAATTGTTGAGTTGTAGTAATCTCTTTCTTCATTTGAAACACTATCTGACAATAAAACCGAAAAGTTGATGGGCTGTTGGTCGGGTACTGAATCTTTAATTATAAAATTAAAATAGTTGGTTAAAGCAACTGTTTTGTTAGCACCAATGCTGTCAATTGAAATGTTAAGGTTATTGGTAATTGACTTTAAATAGTAATTGTTTGATGTTATTGAAATTTGAATGTTTTTGGCAGTTTTATCGCCAATATTTTTAATAAAAAGTTCCAAATTTGCTTGCTCGCCAAAATCAATTTTACCGTTTGCATTCCACTGTTCATCCTCAACATTATGGTTTTCAATAATTAAATATGTACCCTGTACTTTAATTGGTATTTTTTTAATATATGGTTTGTATTGTGCTTTTGTAATCACAATTGTAACCGAGTCTATTGTTGATAATGTGTCGGTGGCAATTTTTGCTATACTGTCGGTGTTGCATATTGCCGAACCAATTAAGCCGTTTTTGTTTGATAGTGCCACAAGTGAATTGGGCGCTGCCTTTACCATAAATTCATTTATCCCGTAAGGAAAAGTTGCCTCGTGCGACACCTTATTGTTTGTACCCTGTGTTAAATACGGAACCAATGATGGGTCTCCAAAACAGTGGTAGGCTTCCCAATAATATAATGAGCTTACATCGCTGTTGTACCCTTCATTGTGTGCTTCGGTTACTGCCAAATTGCCCACAAAAACCATGGCATCAACGGTATTGTAATTTGAAACAAATGGGGCATCGTAAACTCCTGTGCTGCTTTCATCATCAGTTGGGTATTGGTTATCTACAGGAGCATGCGCCCCAACTGCCCAGTAAAAATCTTCGTACCAATAAGTATATGGCGCACTGCCAATATAAGCAATAGCTCCGCCGTTGGGGTTTCGCACCCATGCCTCGGCAATACACTCGTTACTGTTAAAATTGCCCGAGTTGCAGCAATTGGCAATGGCAACAGGGTATTTTCCTTCATTTGTAAATGCATTTACGCTACTAACACTTAATGATGGGTTTCCCCATGATGTGCTTGAGCAGTGGGCAGTGTAATTTATCATGCCTACGGCTATTTTATCGGCAGCATAACAGCCTGAGTATGATGATAAATATGCATTTACATTATTAAAACCATTTGTTGAATTAAAATAGTAGTTTGTTCCATAATTTACAGTTGGTTGTCCAACTCGTGTGTTATAGGTGCCATCGGCTCCGGCAATAAGTGTTACATCGTTTAAAAACGAATCGTCGGTAAACTGGTATTTTTCGTAATAAAAAATCTTATTGAGCATTGCTCTTAACTGGGTAACGGTTTGTGCAGGAATCCTGCCGTAATACATATCCGGAAACATATCGCCATCAACACTGGCATAATATAAATCGGTAACCATACCTGTTTTTACTCCATATTGCGATGCAGGAATTTGTTGAACATCGCCCACCAATAAAAGGAATGAAGGTGCCGGACTTGCTTCCGTTGCATTATTATATTGGGCATGTACCCATGTTTTAATTTCAGATGCTGAACTTCCTATTTCATTAAGATTGCCTACAACTACTTCAAAGCCTTTTTGGGTTTTCCACTCAATAAAATCGTGTAATTCGTTGATGAAAATATTTGGTGTAACTACAAGGTATTTTACAGGGTGCGTTACCAAATCGGGATTATCGGGGTAGCTGCTTGGTGGAATAAGCGCCTCTATTTTTTGAAATTTATTGCTGAAATACGGTGAATAGGTAACTTTGGTATTAACAGGTTTTGCCTTACTATTTGTAACTATTGTAACCTCAACTTTTATGTTATTATAAAACCTAATTGTATTTGCAACCGGATTATATGCTACGGGGTTTATGGTTATTTTGGCTATTTTTTTGTTGCGCAAGATTCCCAATACTTTAACAGATGCAATTTCAACTTTATTAAAAGCATCTTTTTTATACGTTTCACTTTTTATTACTAAATCCTTCTCTTCAATATTCTCATTTTTTGAATACGACGGTTGGTATGGTATCAATTTATTATCTGCAAAATATTCATTAATAATAAATTCATCGGTGGTGTAATTAACAACTTTAATTTTTACTTGGCTATTTGTTGGTATTGAAATAAGCTTTTGCGTACTTACCAATTGAGGCTCTCCAATTTTACCCGACCTATAGGTTTGAGGTATTATAAGCTGGTTATAAATACCGCTGTTTGTATTTATCTCTTTTATGGTAATGCCGGGGTATGAAAAAATGTAAATTACTTTGTTGCTACGGATTGTGGTTTTTGATAATAAAGGGGCATCATTTTGCATATTTATAGTAAACTGCTGCGCCATTGAAACAGTTGCTATAATTAAAATGGTTATTATTGATGCTACTTTTTTCATCTGTCTTAAGCAGGATAATTAACAATTGGCTGTTAAAAAAATATATGAGTTCGACTATCTTATTAATAGTTTGTTAGCCTTACGAGGGTTTGAAATTCTCGTAGGACTATGCTATTTCTTAAATTTAGTTAATCATTGTTATGCGTGAACCAAAATATTTACTCCACCATTACTTTCTTAAAATACCAATTGTCGTTAATATTAACTTGTAAGATATAAATTCCTGATGAAAAATCTGATATATCAATCTTAAATTCCTTAGATTGATTTGTTTTAGTGACCAATAGCATTCCTGTATAATTAAATATTTTAAGTTCTTTTATTGTATTTTCTGAAGTTATGTTCAGTTCGCTATCTTTATGCAGCGGGTTAGGATAAACAATAAAAGATGCTAGTTTATTATCGGTTATGCCTACAATTGTAAGCTCAATATTTAGAGTTATACTTGAATCGGTAATATTAAATGTGTCATTGTAATCAATAAAATCTTCCTTTATTATTGAAAAGGATATATCATTTTCGGCATCAAAACTTGTGAATATAACTTGTCCTTCATACGACGTTGTTTTTTCTTCTCCTTTTACAGAAACTGTGGCATCAACAATTGCTGTGCCATTGTTGGTTACATTAAAAGTTACTGAATAGCCTATATAGGTCATTTCTTGTTCTACAACCACATTTGAATCAACAATAACAACACTATTTGATACTGTTTGATAACCATCTTTGGTAATTGTATAATTGTAATTATTGGCATATAAATCTTCAAATATAGCTTCACCGTTTTCATTTGAAGTAACAATTGTCCCATCTATATCAATCATGACATCTGATAAAAATCCTGTTGTATCACTAACAATAAATGATAAATTATATTTTGGTATTTTTGTCATATTAAGGGTATAGCACATATCAATGTCAGTTACTTGAATTACGCCTGTTGTATCGTAATATCCTTCAAACGAGGCAATAAAAGTTTTTGAGCCCGGTTCTACATCAATAAAATTTACTTTACCATCTTCATCAGACAGCAATGTTCTATTGTCAAAATAGACTACCACACCTTGCAACGGAGTAGCGTTTTCAAAAACCGTAAAGCAAATATCTGGCAGCTTATGAATTAAAACAGTTATTGTTGTATCAGAATTAATATCTTCAACCATGCCATTTACAGGCAAATAGTCGTCTTTTGTGATTGAGAAGTTTTTATTGGTTTTTGCCAAAATATTCTCAAATAGTGCAATACCTTCAGTTGAAGTTGCAATATTTGAATTAACAAACTCAATAGTGGCATTGTCAATCATGTCAACCCCATCAGTTAATTCAAATGTAACATTGTATTGGTTTGCCGATGAAATATAGCCTTGCCATCCATCTTTAGTAACATCGCTGTCAGATGTAAATTCAAAGGTTAATGCTCCTTCCGGATTTTGGCTTTTTAAATGATTTTTAAAATTGTTGTTGCAGAATGAACCTAATAAAGGTGCATCAGTATTTACCCCATCATATATTTCCAATTTGTCATAACACCCCGAATTTGACGACTCTACATCAAATTTTAAAAAGTCAATCATAATACCTTGGTCTGCATTATGGGGCTTAAAAATCATAATATACGATTCGTCGTTTGAGTATTTGCCATCGGCACCACCTGAATCATAAAAATATCCGGTAATAATCTCTATGGTGTCATTGCTCATAATATATTCCGGATTATCTCCCAGTATTAAAGGAATATACCCGTTAAAAATATATTGACTGTTTTCTCCTGTTAGTATGGTATAGTTCAAATCAATTTGTGCACCGGGAAAAATATTTGATCCGGCTTTTACTTGTACTTCAAATTCTTTTGTTTCTTCAACATCAAAACCTCCTGCGGCAATATCATCTGATAATACAGTCAATAAGTTATTATCAGGCGATTGAAATGAAATAACAGTATTTGAAACCTGAGCTGCGCCTGTGTTGGTAAAAAACACTTGTAAACTTACACTTTCGTCAGCACTAATTATGCCATCTAAATTACCAATTCCGCTTTGGTCAACAATAAAATCGGTTTCTTCAATTATAGGGGCATTAACAACAATTTTAAATTCAAAATCAGTTGTTTTGTCATTATTATAAGTTATGGTTCCGGTAAAATTAACAACCTGTTGGTTAGGCACATTATCTGCAAGTGTAAAATCTAAAGTATTTGTTGAGGTAATTGATTCATCAGCAGCAATGTTACCCATATCTACTTCAATATTTGTTATAGTTTCGGTAACCCATTGTGAATTTGTAGATATTATGGCTTTTGCATTTGTAGCTGTCTCGGTACCAAAATTCTTAACTTTTAAATGAATTGAGAGTTGTTCGCCAAAATCAGCTGTGTCATTGTTGTTTCCTTGCGAATCGTCAATTTTTATCCCTTTAAAAACTAAATACGGACCATCAGGTGGAATAACACTTATGTAATCAATTAAAGGTGAAAAGTTGGGTAGAGAAATAACTAATTCAATGTTTTTATCGCCTACTTCTTGCAAAGGTTCAAACGAAAGGTTGCAAATGCCTTGTGCATCTGCGCTGCTTACGGATAGAATTTTATTATTTTCATATAGAGTAACTACAGCATATTTTTCAGTTTCAATACTTAGTGTGTTTTGTCTTACAATCATAAATGGGTTATATGTTGCCTCAATTGTTTGGGTTTTATATTTTGCAGGTACCAGCGATGGGTCGCCCATAATTTGGTATATTTCCCAGTAATAGTCTTTAAGGTCAGACGATGAGCTTTGAACAGCCATATTTCCCACATATAGTATTTGCGCCACATTGTATGCTTTGTCTTCTTCAGCCTCATTATGGGTATGAAACCATGCATCAAATGAGCCTAAATCTGTATCCTCATAACTTGGGTTAGCTACAATATTTGACGTAAAGCCCACTCCCCAAAAGTAATCTTCGTCCCAATAAGAGTAATCGGTTGCACCAATATATGCAACTGCACCTTTATCTTTTGCCCTAACAATATCTTCGCCAAACGATGATAGGTTAAATTCTAATGATTGACAGCAATTACCAATCATTAATGGGTACATATTTGCATTTTCTAATCCTGAAATATCGGAACGGCTAAATGATGGGTCTGCCCACCCGTTGCTACTACAGTGTGCTGTGTAATATGCAATTCCGGTGCCTGCCGAAAAATCGTTTAAAATAGCTTGCCTCGCCTCCGAGCTGTTTGATACAATGGGAGAACCTGAACCATATAGGTAATAGCTGGGTGTAATGCCTAAATCTTCATTAGAATAGTATTCCAGTAGATAGTTTATTGCACCATTTCCGAATACAGATGCCATATTGGCATCAACTCCACTTATAAGCAAGTGGTTGTTTTGGTACTCGTTATTATTACCGGCACCTTTTTCAACATACAATGTTTTTTCAATAATAGATTGTAGTTGGTTGTTATTTATTACCGAAAATCTCCCATAATATAGTTCGGGCAAAAAATCGCCTGTGTATTCAGCATAGTATAAATCAGTAACATGGCTACTAGTAGTACCAGACCATGTTGGTATTTCAGTTATATCGCCAACTATAATCAAATATGAGGGTGACAATACACCATTGGCAGGGTTATTATATAAATTTTCAAGATATTCTTTAATAGTATTTTTATTATTTGATGCTATTTGTTCACCAATGTACGCTTCAATAACATAAAAACCCATTTGCTTTTTCCATTTTATAAAAGGTTGAAGTGTCTCTTTATAATCGGCAGGTGATACTATAACAAATGTTTCACCTGCATTTAGGGTTTTTGTTTTGCTTGCTGTGGTTAATGACCGGTTATGCTTGTTGGTAAAATCCCACTTTGCAGGAATATATGTTTCAGATTGCCATGAAACACTTATTTTTACATTATTTCTTAGTTTTATTTTGTTTTGAACGGCATTATATAATATGGGATGATATATAAGTTCATATAATTTTATATCTCTTAAAATTCCCACCTCTTTCAGTTCAACAGCTTTAACATTAGAATAACTATCTGTTGTATAGCTTACGCCTTTTTCATATTTTATATCAATAAAGTCATCATTTTTTGATAAACTTTGTACTGCAGGTTTAATAAAATTATTTATTTGCATTGCGGCTAAATCATAAATATCACTATCAAAACCTAGTAAATTTAAACTCAGGTTTATATTTGAGGGGACTGAAATAACCTGAACATAAACAGGTAAATCAGGAATGCCAGGTGTATATGATTTTCCAAACCCATTAATTTCTAACTGTGTAAAATCTTCGGCATCAGTTAAAAACTCACTCAATTTCAATTCGTTAAAACCAAAGTTGGCTTCAAAATTATTGGTATTTCTACTTTGAACGCTAAATATTTGCTTATTTGAAGAATTTAGGATTATGTTTTTTTGTGCAAAAACTTGTACGGTTAGTAAAAAAAATACAACAAAGCTATAAAGGAAAGTTTTAGTATTCATAACTATAAATAAGTAGTTAGTAAAGTTAAATATTAATAAATGGCAAATATATAAATTAATTCTGCTTTTTTTTATTCTTAAATTCAACTAATAAATGCAACTCATTTAAAAAAGTTACATCATATATTAAAATAATTTGTTTGCTTTGTATAAAGTTAGTTAACCCAAAATTATGCCAAAAATAAAATTAGTTATTATTGTATTTATTATTGCTGCGGCTATGTTCTTTAGCCCTAGTTTTATAATTGTTTTAAGCACCAATAGTAAAACATATAACTCAAAAAGTGATATTCAGCACAATAAGGTTGGTTTGTTGTTAGGAACAAGCAAATACATAAAAAAAGGCACTATTAATTTGTATTATAAGTACCGCATTGATGCAGCAGTTGAATTGTTTAATTCAGGTAAAATTGATTATATTTTAATAAGTGGCGATAATGCGCAAATTGAATATAATGAGCCAAAAACCATTCGTGATGATTTGGTTAAACGGGGTATTCCGTCAAATAAAATATATTTAGATTATGCGGGGTTCAGAACATGGGATTCAATAATTAGGGCTAAAAAAGTTTTTGGTGAAACTAAATTTACTGTTATTTCGCAGGAATTTCATAACCAGCGGGCTATTTTTATAGGGCTACGAAACAGTATGGAAATTGTTGGATACAATGCCAAGGATGTACCAAAAAAATATGGGACAAAAACCCGCTTTCGCGAAAAATTTGCCCGTATTAAATTAATAATTGATATACTTATTAATAAGCAACCAAAATATTTGGGGAAAACAATAGAGATAAAATAGTATCCCTAAAATCCGTAAGGATTTTTATTAGTGTTTATTAATGAGGAATTTGTATGATAACTAATTCATACTTTTAAGTGAATTGAAATTCTGTTAATTAGTGGAAAAAGATAATCCGTTTGCGGATTTAAGAGTATCTTTTTTTTTATTTGATAAAAACGAATAATTACTAACTTTACCATTCTCTACTTATTGTTGAATTTAAATTTATAAATTATGAAAAAGCTTATACTTTTTGTGGGTATATTATTTGTAGCCCATGTATCTTACGGACAAATATTCTCTTGGGGAATAAAAGCTGGGGTAAACTCCTCAAAAATTAGTTTTGATGACTTTAGTATTGATGGAAATATAAATGTTAAGCCTGAATACCAACCTGGTGGAGATAATCATGGTAATTTAACAATGACTCTACCTGATGGTACTGTAATCATTAACCCTGAAGCAATTAGTATCCCTACAGTTGCATTTGAGCCCTCATCGTATGAAGTAGGATATCATTTTGGTGCCTTTGCTCGTATTAAAATTGCCATGTTATTTTTACAGCCTGAATTAATTTTTTCACAGACAAATGCTTCTATAAATTTGTCACCTGATGGTTTTGATTTGACAGAAACAGCAAACGAAGTTAAATCTACTACTTCTACAATTAAGTATAATAACTTTGACATACCTGTGCTTGTAGGTATAAAATTGGGACCTGCTCATTTTTGTATTGGTCCAGTTGCTACGTTTAAGCTTTCTTCATCAATTGATGATGAAACAGCAAAATTATTAGAAACTTTAGAAAGAGAAGAGGATATTTCAGTATTTACAGCAACAAAAAATGCAACATTTGGAGCGCAGGTAGGTGCTGGTTTAACTATTGCTAAAAAAGTAACTATTGATGTACGCTACGAATTTGGTTTAAGTAAGTTAGGCGATAGTGTTACAATTGGTGATCAGTCTTTTAAAACTGACCAACGCCAAAACCAATTTATTGCAAGTATTGGATGGATGTTTTAAAAATTATTATTTATAATAAAAACCCGATTAAACAGTTAATCGGGTTTTTATTTTTTTATAAACATATTGCAACAATACATATTATTGAATTCAATTATATATTTTCGTAGCAAATATATATTATAATGAAAAAAGTATTCATATTTATATTATTGGCATCTACAACTTTTATATTATTTGCCGGTAACATAAACGATACATTGTATCAAACGGTTCAAAAAGGAATAAAAATACCCATAGCAAAAAGCGATAAATATTTTATTAAACTTGGAGTGCATGGTCAAATATGGGGCAGATTTATGCAACTTAACTCAGGCACTATTGATTATGATGGTACTTTAGTAAATACCGATGCCGATATTTTATTACGCAGAACTTGTATGTCATATTACGTTCATTTAGATAAGTTTACATTTTTTAGTATGATAGCTTTAACTGCACAACCACACGTATCGTCAGTAAACAGAAATACCCCTTTTCATCCACAACTGTTTTTTTATGATGCATGGGGAAGCTATGATTTTGCCAATAGCAAACTAATTATAGGAGGTGGGCTTAATATGTATAATGGTATTTCTCGTTTATCAAGCGCAAGCTCAATGCGTACGCTTGGTGCTGATGTTTCGCTTATTGCAGCACCAAATTTAATATCAACAGAGCAAGCAGCAAGGCAATTGAGCCTGTTTGCTACAGGTAATATCAATTCGTTTGCATATAGAATTGCAGTTGCTAAACCTTTTGTATGCAGTACAATACCCGACATAATTTCACCTAATGTGGTTTATGATTTGCCAAATCATAATTTTTCATTTAAAGGATATTTTGAATATCAGTTTTTTGAAAAAGAGAGTAGTAAAATGCCTTTTAAACCGGCAACTTACATAGGCGAGAAAAAAATGTTGAATATAGGTGCTGGGTTCGATTTTCAGCCCGATGCAACTGTTTTGTATTCTGATGCAAACGTAGTTAGCACATATAATAAATTGCACTATGCCATTGATGTATTTATTGATTTGCCGTTTACCAATAAAAGTGCAGTTACTTTTTATACTTCGCAATTTTGGTTTAATTACGGACCTAATTATACACAAAGTTTTGGTGTTATTGATATTTATAAAAATGGCATTTCAGAATATCAATTTGGAACAGGAACCAGCACATTACTGCAAATGGCATACCTTTTACCTTCTAAACAAAAAAGCAATCGGTTTCAGCCTTATTATGAACTTACTTTGCGCAATTTTGATGGAGCGAAAAAAGCACTTTACCACCATAATGTAGGAGTAAACTATTTTGTTATTGGGCATAAAATAAAATTTACCCTACAATATGAAAATAGGCCTTATGTTAATGGTAATAGTGTTGAACGTAAATCGCTTGTTATTGGAAAAATGCAGTTTAGTATATAGTAGTATATAGTATTGAGTATTGTGGTTTGATTCTTATTAATATCAATTTAACTATTGTAATAAATAATATTCAAAGTACGTTTTACTATAAGCCATTTAAAATTATTTACTATGAAACGTATTATTTATCTGGTATTATTACTATTTGTTTTATTTTGTTTTTCAGTAATTTCAGGTCAAGAAATAACACATAGAAATTTAACAATTAAATTTCCTGTTTCTGTTTTAGTAGGAGATATTACTGCCGAAAGCATGGGTGTTGGTTTAGGAATTGAAAAAATAGTTGAAGATAACCTGAGTATCTCCCAAGAAATTTCTTATATATTTCATGTTAAAAATAAATCAATACTTAGCAAAGATTTAGAAAGTATTAATGGTATAAAATTATCAACAGAACTTCGAAAATATTTGAATATAAAGGAGAAACCTGTAAGTGGTTGGTTTTTTAGTGTAGATTTTAAGAATATTCTTACAAAATCTGTTCAGAAGATAAGTACATATGAAAGTGTAATTGTTGATAACAATATATTTAGATATAGGGGGGTAGTTAATGCTAATATGGGAGTGTTGTTTTATTGGGATAAAGATAAAGAAAGTAGAATTACTTTTGAACTATTATGGGGTATTGGGGTTGGTTATCTTTATTCTCAATCAAGTATTGATGTTAAAGCGTTAAGAGTTGAATCTAATTATAATAACTATAAAGGTTTTTATCCAAATGTTAATTTTGATATAAAAATCGGATTTGTACTTAAATAAACTGTTTCTGTTAAAATATTTGATTAGAAAAATAAAAACAAACAAAACATATACTTTATCTTTAAAAAGCGGAATTTATTTTTTATATTGAAAAAATATTAAATAGCTACATATTTAGATTTTTATATATAAAACTTATAAATTCCAAATCTTGTATAAATTAGAGTCGAAGATTATCATTCAGTCAGAGAGTTTTAAAGCTAACGATAAAGCTTTTAGGCAAATTTTTGAAACCTATAAAAATACTCTCCGGGAAGTTAAACAAGGTGGTTCTGAAAAAGCTGTAAAAAAACATAAAGAGCGAGGCAAACTGCTTGCTCGAGAGCGAATTGATTTGCTAATTGACCCCAACACCCCTTTTCTTGAATTATCAGCATTGGCATCGTATCAAATGTATGATAATCAATTTCCGAGTGCAGGCATTGTAACCGGAATAGGTGTAATTCATGGTAACGAAACGGTTATTGTTGCCAATGATGCCACAGTAAAGGGTGGCACATATAATAAAGAGGCAATAAAAAAGCATGTACGAGCACAGGAGGTTGCTATGGAAAATGGTTTGCCCTGCGTATATATGGTTGATTCGGGTGGAGTGTTTTTACCTGAGCAAGCCAATGTATTCCCTGACAAATATCATTTTGGAAGGTTTTTTTATAATCAGGCGCAATTATCGGCTATGGGATGCCCGCAAATTTCTATTGTAATGGGTTCGTGTACTGCCGGAGGTGCTTATGTGCCTGCAATGAGCGATGAAAATATAATTGTAAAAAATCAAGGTACAATTTTTATTGGTGGTCCGCCATTGGTTAAAGCTGCTACGGGTGAAGATGTATCTGCCGAGGAGCTTGGAGGAGCTGATGTGCATACGTCAATATCAGGAGTGTCTGACCATTTTGCAGAGAATGATCCTCATGCAATTCAAATATGCCGTAATATTTTTGAAACATTTGGAGATAGAAAAAAACAGACACTTGATACCAAACCAATTGAAGAGCCTACTTACGATGCCGAAGAACTGTATGGTATTGCACCTACCGATTTGAAAAAACCAGTTGATGCCCGTGAGATTATCATGCGCATTGTTGATGGAAGCCGGTTTCATGAATTTAAGGAGCGATATGCACCAACACTTGTTACAGGTTTTGCCCATATTATGGGGTTTTCTATTGGAATTTTAGCTAATAATGGCGTGTTGTTTTCTGAAACAGCAAAAAAAGGTGCTCATTTTATTGAGTTATGTACATCTCGCAAAATCCCCTTGCTTTTTCTTCAAAACATAACCGGTTTTATTGTTGGTAAAGAATATGAGCGTGGGGGTATAGCAAGCGATGGTGCTAAACTGGTACATGCAGTAGCCACAGCCAATGTGCCTAAATTTACAGTGGTTTTTGGAGGCTCGTTTGGTGCCGGTAATTATGCTATGGCAGGTCGAGCTTATGACCCAAGACTTCTGTTTATGTGGCCCAATGCCAAAATATCGGTAATGGGAGGCGAGCAGGCTGCAAATGTTTTAATTCAGGTTAAGCAAGACCAATTGAAAGCTCAGGGTAAAAAATTTCCTAAAAAGGATGAAGATGAATTACGCAAGAGCATAATGGATAAATATGAACACGAAGGGTCGGCATATTATAGTACGGCACGCCTTTGGGACGATGGTATTATTGACCCTGTTGATACCAGAAAAATTGTGGCTATGGGAATTGCTGCATCATTAAATAAAAAATGGCCCGAAGCCAATAATGGTGTTTATAGAATGTAGGATTAAATTTTAGGTATTAATTTTTGAACAAAAAGCATGAAAAAATTTGAAACTATAGAATTTGAGATAAAAAACAGTGTGGGAACAGTTTGGTTAAACAGACCTAATGTGCACAATGCCTTTAATGATGTTATGTTAAGTGAAATTATTGAAGTTGTTGAAGATACCAATAATAACGATGATTTGATGTGCATAATACTGCGTGGACGGGGAAAATCGTTTTGTGCCGGTGTTGACCTTAACTGGATGCGCGATGTTGCAAAAAACTCATACGAACAGAATTATACCGAAAGCCTGCAACTATCAAAATGCTTTTATACAATTTATACCTGTAATAAACCCACTATTGCATTAGTACACGGGGTTTCGTTGGGTGGGGCAAACGGACTTTTGTCGGCTTGCGACTTGGCTTATTGTGTTAATGATGCAACCTTTTCGTTAAGCGAAGTTAAAATTGGAATTATTCCGGCTTGTATATCACCTTACGTGGTAAAACGTGTGGGCGAATACGGTTCAAAAGACTTGATGCTGACAGGAAAAAGGATAAATGGTAAAGAGGCTGAAAACTATAAGCTTGTAAATAAATCGTTGCCTAACAATGAATTGGAATCTTATGTAAATGAAATAATTGGCTATTTAAAAACAAGTGGTCCAAAGGCAATGATGCAGGCAAAGGAGTTGATTTATGAAATATCAAACAAATTAAGTTTAATGGAAGCTTATGACTATACTGCTAAAATGATAGCTGATATACGTGCATCAGAAGAGGGGCAGGAGGGTATGGCAGCTTTTTTGGAAAAACGAAAACCCAATTGGGTAGAATAATTAAATCGCAGAGAAACAAGAGTTGCGCAGAGAAAATAATACATATAACTCAGCGTTTCTCAACGTCCACAGTATAAAACTTAAAGATAAGGAGCTAATGAATCTATTTAATAAAATACTTATAGCTAATCGCAGCGAAATTGCTGTTAGAATAGTTAAATCAGCTAAATTATTGGGTATAAGAACAGTTGCTATTTTTACCGAAATTGAAAAAAATGCGCTTCATGTAAAATTATCTGATGAATCATATAACCTTGGAGAAGGTGAGCTAAAAGATACTTACCTGAATATTGATAAAATAATGAGTATTGCAATACAATTAAATTGCGATGCCATACACCCCGGATATGGTTTTTTAGCTGAGAATCCACTTTTTGTTGAGGCTTGCGAAAAAGCTGATATCACATTTATTGGTCCGTCAGCCAATAGCATGCGTATTATGGGCAATAAAATTGCTGCACGTAAATTCATCAATAAAATAAAGGTTCCAACAACAAAAGGTGTTACAGGTAATTTACAAACACTAAAAAAAGCGAGCTCGCAAATTCCTTTTCCTATACTTATTAAGGCAGCAGCAGGTGGCGGAGGCAAGGGAATGCGCATTGTTAATAAACAAAGTGAACTTAACGAGGCTATTGAAGCAACAAGTCGTGAAGCACAAAATTATTTTGGCGACAGCTCAGTTTATATTGAGCAGTTTATTGAAAATCCAAGGCATATAGAGTTTCAGGTTTTAGGTGATAATTTTGGAAATGTTATACACCTTTTTGAGAGAGAATGCAGCATACAGCGACGTTATCAAAAAATTATTGAAGAATCGCCTTCGGCAACATTAACTACTGAAGTAAGAAGTAAAATGGGCGAAACTGCTGTAAAAATTGCTAAACAGATTGGTTATTCCAATGCGGGTACAATTGAGTTTTTGGTTGACAAGGATTTGAATTACTATTTTCTTGAAATGAATACTCGTGTTCAGGTTGAGCATCCGGTAACGGAAATGGTAACAGGGGTTGACATTGTAAAAGAGCAGATTTTAATTGCAGCAGGAAACCAATTATCGTTTAAACAAAGTGATGTTAAACAAACAGGGCATGCCATTGAATGTAGGATTTATGCTGAAGACCCTGAAAACGGATTTATGCCGTCGCCAGGCAAAATGACCTATTACCATGAACCAAAAGGTAAAAATATTAGGATAGATGCAGGATTAGAAAAAGCTACTACTATTGAAAGTTTTTTTGACCCAATGATAAGTAAGCTGATTATTTGGGACAATAATCGCAATAAAGCCATTAATAAAAGTATTGAGGCATTAAACCAATATGCTGTTCACGGTATTAAAACAAATGTGAGTTTTTTAAAGGTGTTATTGCAAGATAGCAATTTCAAGACAAACAAAATTTCAACAAAATATTGCGAGGATAATATTGATGAGTTAATAGCTTCGTGTAAAAAAAATAGAGAAAAGGTACCAACCTCAGTTATTATATCCGGATTTTTAATACAGAGCTTAAACCGAAAGCAACAAACTAAATCGGTATGGGATACTATTGGTTATTGGCGCGATGTGATGAATGTTGGGGTAGTGTTGGATGATAAGAAGTATCAGGTTTTTATTAATAAAATTGAGACTAATTTAATTGATATTGAAATTGATGGTAAGCAACTTTTAATCGAAAATTGGCAATTTGATGGAGCTAAAATAGCCTTTGAATTAAACAAGCAGAAACATACCGTATTTGTTTCGTTTGAAAACAACAGGCTGGCTCATATTACTTACAACGGAAATTATTTTTATGCCAACAGAAAAGATGTTTTATTAAATGAGGATGTTTTTTCAGGTACTTTGGGTTCAGATAGCGAGGATTCAAATAATATATTTTCGCCCATGCCGGGCAAGGTTATTATAATAAACATTTCAGAGGGTGAAAGTGTTAAAAAAGGTGATAACCTCTTAATTGTTGAGGCCATGAAAATGGAAAATCACTTAATAGCTCCAAAAGATGCAGTAATAAGTAAATTAAATGTTAAAACAGGCGATACTGTAACATCAAATAGCCCTATTATTGTATTATTAGATGAATAAATAAAGTAATAGTTTGGACGTTGCATGCACCGTTTTAATAAAAAGTATAAAACAAGCAATATATGGATTTTAGATTAAGTCAGGAACAAGAGATGGTTCGTTCATCGGTTAGGGATTTTGCCGAAAAAGAGATAAAACCCGTTGCGCAAGAGCTCGACGAAAAAGGAGAATTCTCGGTTGAATTAACAAAAAAAATGGGCGAGATTGGTCTTTTTGGAATGTACCTGCCGGAAAAATATGGTGGGCAAAACCTCGATACACTATCATATATTATTGCCGTAGAAGAAATTGCGCGGGTTGACAGTTCACAGGCAGCAACGCTTGCAGCTCATAACTCATTGGGTATTGGTCCTATATATTATTATGGAAACGAAGAGCAGAAAATGAAGTATCTGCCAAAGCTATCAACCGGTGAAAACCTTTGGGGCTTTGGATTAACCGAGCCTGAAGCCGGCTCCGACTCTAGGGGAACAAAAACACGGGCTGTTTATGATGATGGCAAATGGGTTATTAATGGCTCAAAAATATTTATTACAAATGGGGCATCGTCAATATCAATGGGATCTACGGTGCAAAGCGTATCTGAAATTGTAGATGGCAAAAAAATATTTACCAACTTTATTATTGAAAGGGGAACGCCGGGTTTTATACAAAAGCCAATGCATGGCAAAATGATGTGGCGCGCATCTGATACTGCCGAGCTGTTTTTTGATAACTGTGTAGTGCCTGAAGAAAATATGTTGGGGAAAATTGGAGAAGGCTCAAAAATAATGCTCCAAACCTTAGATAATGGGCGGTTGTCGATAGCTGCTATGGGGTTAGGACTGGCACAAGGAGCTTTTGAAATGGCTATGCAGTATGCAAGTGAACGCAAGCAGTTTGGTAAAACCATAAATAAATTTCAAATAAATGCTTTTAAATTAGCCGATATGGCTACCAAAATTGAACTTGCCAGAAACCTGTTATACAAAGCTTGCTGGCTTAAAGATAATAATGAACCATTTGGGAAAGAAGCTGCCATGTCGAAACTATACTGTTCGGAAATTGCCCGCGAAGTAGCTGACGAGGCTGTTCAAATACATGGCGGATATGGTTTGATGAAAGATTACCCCATTGAACGTTTTTACCGCGACCAGCGTTTGCTGCAAATTGGTGAAGGAACATCAGAAATTCAAAGGTTGGTTATTTCAAAGCTTATTTAAAAATGAAACTAATTGAATGCCCAAGAGATGCAATGCAGGGAATAAAAAAGTATATTCCTGCAAAAGCAAAAGCCGATTATATAAATAGTCTGCTGCAGGTGGGGTTCGATACTATTGATTTTGGGAGTTTTGTGTCGCCAAAAGCCATACCCCAACTGCGTGATACAGCCGAAGTAATTAAACTGCTTAACTTGGCGGATACCGATACAAAATTGCTGGCAATAATTGGTAATATCCGTGGTGCCGAGAGGGCTTTGGAATTTAATGAAATTTCATATTTGGGATTCCCTTTTTCAACTTCCGAAACATTTTTAAAACTAAATATTAAGTCAACGTACGAGCAGGCATTAAACAATATTGATACCATACACAATAAAACTGCCGCAAAAAACAAACACCTTGTTGTATATCTGTCAATGGCTTTTGGCAACCCTTACGGGGATATTTGTACTGAATATTCACTATTTAAGGGTGTTGAGGAGTTAAATAGGATAGGGGTTAAAACCATTAATTTGGCTGATACGCTGGGTGTTGGAAATGCTACCAACATTGGTTCAATTTTTTTAAAAGTAAAAAATGCTTTCCCAAATATTGAAATAGGCTTGCATTTGCATACCACGCCAAAAACTTATCTTGAAAAAATTAACGAAGCTTACAAAAATGGTTGCCGTATGTTCGATTCGGTTATGTTGGGGTTAGGAGGTTGCCCAATGTCGGCAAAAGAGCTGGTAGGTAACTTAAGTACAGAAAACCTGCTAGGTTATTTTTCGCAAAATAATATAAAAACAAAAATAGAAATGGATAAATTTAGGGTAGCACAAAAACAAGCCGCTAAACTTTTTTCGGTTTAAATTGTGCTATTTAGTATCAGCAAGAAAACTCCGTATTTTTGAGTGCTTAGTCATAAAATGTCAAGTTTAGGGCTTTAGCAGTATTGAAAATCATGAGTTTACTATTCGTAAATGACTGTTTTCAATACAAGAGTAACCTGCCTGCTACAGGCAGGCGCAGAACTTTAGCTCACGAACACAAATAAAAATAATAGTATTTGTGAGTAAATTGCGTTTTCGGGCAAGCACTATTTATTGTTTACACAGATATATTAATTTAAAGCCTAATAAAATGAATAAAGTTGTTAAAAATGCACACGAAGCAATACAGGGCATAAAGAATGGTATGACGGTTATGTTTGGGGGGTTTGGCCTTGGCGGGATTCCTGAAAACACTATTAACGAACTGTCAAAATCCGATATTAATGGGTTAGTATGCATATCAAATAATTGTGGAGTTGATGATTTTGGTTTAGGATTGATGTTGCAAAATAAGCAGATAAAAAAAATGATAGCTTCATATGTTGGTGAAAATGCCGAATTTGAACGTCAGCTTTTAAGTGGCGAAATTGATGTTGAGTTGCTTCCTCAAGGATCGTTGGCTGAAAAAATAAGGGCAGGAGGGGCAGGTATTCCGGCTTTTTATGTTCCTGCCGGATACGGAACAGAGGTTGGTATAGGTAAAGAATCGCGCGAATTTAATGGTAAAATGCATCTGCTTGAGCATGCGCTAACAGCCGATTTTGCAGTTGTAAAAGCATGGAAAGGCGATACTCACGGTAACCTTATTTTTAAATATACAGCAAATAACTTTAATAATATGATGGCAATGGCTGGCAAAATTACTATTGCCGAAGTTGAAGAATTAGTGCCTGCCGGAGAACTTGACCCGAATTACATTCATACACCCGGAATATTTGTTCAGCGTATTTTTAAAGGCGTTAATTACGAAAAACGCATTGAAATGCTAACCGTTTCAGATTAAGTATTATTAGGTTAATAATGTTTGATACAATAGTATATTAAACCTTGAATTTGAAACTTTTTAACTTACAAATTTAAACTTCTCAACTATGTCACTTAATAAAAACCAAATAGCACAACGTATTGCAAAAGAGATAAAGGATGGTTACTATGTAAATCTTGGTATTGGTATTCCAACATTAGTAGCAAATTATATACCCGATGGTATTGATGTTGTATTGCAATCAGAAAATGGACTTTTAGGCATGGGACCTTTTCCAAAAAAAGCTGATGCTGATGCCGACTTAATAAATGCCGGTAAGCAAACAATTACTTATATGCCGGGGGCTGCTTTTTTTGATTCTGCCACAAGCTTTGCAATGATAAGGGGTGGGCATGTCGATTTAACCATTTTGGGTGCTTTTGAAGTTGCAGAAAATGGAGATATTGCCAGTTGGAAAGTGCCCGGTAAATTGGTTAAAGGCATGGGAGGTGCAATGGATTTGGTAGCATCGGCAAAAAATATAATTGTAGCAATGCAGCATACCAACCGCGAAGGGTTATCTAAAATACTCAAAAAGTGCACATTGCCACTCACAGGTGTTAATTGTGTTAAAAAAATTGTAACCAATCTTGCTGTTATAGAGGTTACCAACAAAGGATTTAAACTTTTAGAACGTGCCCCGGGTGTAACTGTTGACGAAATAAAAGCAGCTACCGAAGGTGCTTTAATAGTTGAGGGCGAAATACCCGAGATTAAATTTTAAACTAAAAACAAAACACTATGGCAGAATTCAATTACCCTAAAAAAGTTATAATTGGTGATATTACTGTGCGCGATGGTTTTCAGCATGAAGAGAAATACATTCCATTAGAAGCTAAATTGTGGTTATCGGAACAATTGGTTTTGGCAGGGTTTAAACATATTGAGCTTACAAATTTAGGTAATCCAAAGGGTATGCCCCAGTTTAAAGATGCCGATGATTTATTAAAAGGTATTCGCAACAGCAAAAAGGTTGGGCATTTGCTAAATGATGTTTCGCTAACCAATGTAACCATTCGCGAAAGATCAATAGAGCGTGCTATTCAGAACAAACTTGAGGGTTTTGGTCCCGACCGTATTTTGTTGATGGTATCAACAAGCGAGGCGCATCATATAAAAAATTCGGGAATATCTTTAGATGAATATTGGAAGATGTCTGAAAAATATATAAAAAAAGCCCGCGATAATGGTATTAAAGTTAATGGTACGGTAAGCACAATCTGGGGATGCCCCATATCTGGACCCACCGAAATGAAAAAGGCTATTGAGTTTACCAAACGGTGGTTTGATATTGGTGCAGATGATGTTGAACATGCCGACCATGATGGCTCGGCTTCACCTGACCGTATTTATAGGTATTTTTCAATGCTAATGGATCATTTTCAAAATCCTGACAAGCATATTGTACATTTACATACCACACGAGGATGGGGATTGGCAAATGTTTTGGCTGCCCTACAAGTAGGAATGACAAATTATGAAACAACCATGGGAGGAATTGGTGGACAGCCTGCTAACTTTGTAAGTGGTGTACCAGTTGCAGGCACAGGAGATTACTATTACGCCGATAGCACTATTGCGGGGCTAAACTCAACCGAGGATTTGGTTGTAATGTTTGACGAAATGGGAATTGAGACTAATTTGGATATAGACAAAATTCTTGAAATAGGCCGTATGGTTGAACGTATTGTGGGACGGAAATTACGTTCGGAATGTATTAATACTGGTAGAATTCCAAAATCATTAATTGGAAAATAGAGGTGGTCTTAAGGTATATTTGAACTAAAACCGCTTTTTATTGTTATTCGCTCATTAGTGGCTATTTTAAATGTTGGAAACAGTAAAATCATCGGCATCGTAATGCACTGGAAATTTATCTCTGAATTGTTGCAGCTCATTTAATGATATTGTGGCTATTCCTATCCCTTCTGTACTTTCTGATAATTGACTGATAACAATCCCTTTTGGGTCAATTACAACCGAATCGCCCGAGTATTCAATATTCATTCCATCGATACCAACACGGTTAACCCCAATAACATAACTTTGGTTCTCAATGGCTCGTGCTTTTAATAGTGTTTTCCAAACTTTGCGGCGGGCAGCGGGCCAATTGGCAACATAAATCAGTAAATCGTAATTGTTTTGGTTGCGGCTCCATACCGGAAAACGCAAGTCGTAGCAAATTAGTGGGCAAATGCGCCAGCCCATATAATTAGATATTAGCTTTTGCGAACCTGCAGCAAAGCTTTTATGCTCATCGCCCATACGAAAAAGGTGGCGTTTGTTGTACCAGTTTATTTCTCCGGTAGGGTATGCCATTATAAGCCTGTTGTATGTTTTGCTGCCATCGGTAATAATTATACTACCCATTATGGCAAAGTTATACTCTTTTGCCATTTGTTTTAACCATAGTATTGCCTCGCCGGTTGGTAACTGTGCTTGTTTTTTTACATTCATTGTAAAACCAGTATTAAACATTTCGGGTAGTACCACCAAATCAGCTTTTTTAATTTGCTTTAAACGGTTTTCAAACATTTTTAGGTTGGCTGCCGAGTTTTCCCATATTAAATCGGCTTGTATGTAGGCTATGTTTAGTTTGTCCATAGTAAATCATCTATAAAGAAAAACATTTTTAGTAAAATGGTTTGTTCAAAAAAAAAAGTTGAAAAAATGCAATAATAAATTACTTTTGCACCGCAATTTAGTTAAACAATTGTTTCAGATATGGTATTTGACAAGGTTTTTTTATTAAAGTTTTTAAAATTTGGGGTAGTAGGTGGATCGGGTGTTTTTGTCGATTTCTTTTTTACATGGATAGCCAAGGAGAAGTTTAAGGTTCAAAAATATGCAGCTAATGCCATAGGTTTTACTATTGCAGCTAGTACCAATTGGTTTTTAAACCGCATTTGGACTTTTCAGAGTCAAAATCCTGAAATGCTACGCGAGTATTCCGAGTTTTTAATTATTTCGCTTATAGGCTTGGGAATTAATAGTTTGGTTTTATGGATACTTACTGATAAGTTTAAAATAAATTTTTATGTGTCGAAATTAGGGGCTATTGCTGTAACCACGGTTTGGAACTTTTTTGCAAATTACCTTTATACTTTTGCTGCTTAGAGTTTGATAATATATTCAACATACGAATCAATACCTGAAAAGCTATCATATGAATTTGTCTCAACAAAATAATCAGGTTCTAAAGTATTAATATTATTATCCTGCAAAGGGCTAAAAAAATTAGTTGAATACTTTACAATTAGTTTTGTGTTTGGTAAAACTAACTCCCTCACTTCTCCATAACTATTTGGTTTTCCACCGGTTGGTTCGCCAACTAATGTGGCACCTAACTCATTTTTTAGTTGTATAGCATTTAATACACCCGACGAAAAAGTTTTGCAGCCAATACAAACATATATTTTTCCGGTCAACTCTTCGTGTCTTTTAAGTTCTTCAATTAAAGGGGATATAACCAAAGAATTGCCCCCTCCGTTTAAACGGATATCAATAATAAATTTTTCGATTTCTAGATTTTCTAATTCACTAAACATATTTTCATTAAAATGTGAGAATGGATAATCGGTAATATCAATACACTTGTTATATTGGAGGTAAACAATATTGTTATCAATTATTTCATACCAATAATTACTGTCGCTTTTTGTTAAAAATAATGGTTTATTATTGGGCTGGTAACAACTAAAATAAGTTTCTGAATTGCTTGAGCCTCTTATAAAAATGTCTTCGCCATTTTCTAAATTCAGAGTATATGAATTTTTACTATCAATTATTTTTAGGGCTTCAAGGGGTCCATAAAGACTAAGCATAACAGGCAAAACACTCTTTACAAAATAGTTGTTGTCGTGTGGTATTATTTTAGCAATAGAATCTTTAATTGCATCAATTGGCATATTATTAATTCCTGTAACTTGTTGCTTTAAATACTGTTGTCCAGATTCAATAATCTCAGTAATAAAAATCCCATCGTCAAATATTTCATATTTAACAGGGGCTATTTTAAATCGTATTATATTTTTTTCAGAATGTATTCCTGTATGAGTATCTCCGATTTCCGCAAAAATTTTCATTAAGCCGCAAATAATATCATTCTCTTCAAAAATTGGTATATTTTTTATTAGGCTCTCAATATCAGAGTTAAACTCTTGTCTAGTTATTTTTGAGAATAGGTTAATGTGTTTAACGGGTAGCTCTTTTTTAATAAACTCAATGTCCTCTACCCATGAGTTTTTTATTATTGGTGGTTGTATTTTTTTCTTTGTACAACTTAAAAATGATATTGCAATAAGTATAATAATTAGCTTGTTCATCTGTTTATAGTTTTATATTTTACAGGTTGGCAAATATCTGTAATAATGTTAAAAACTCGCTTTATTTATTATTGACTCAATTAATAAGGAAAGGGTTGCTTGTTATGTTATTTTTTAATAAACTTTTTAGTAATTACTTTACCGTTAATATTTATTGCCATTAAATAAAAGCCGGCTTGCAGCTTTGATATATCAATATTAAATTCGTTATTAATATTTGAATTCAATTTTTTATATACCAACCTGCCATAAACCTCATAAATTTCAATACTAACATTTTTATTGCATGTAGGGTTTAATTTGATATTAATTTTATTGGTTGCTGGGTTTGGATAAAGCTTAATAATATCAACCAAGTTAGGTTTTTCGTTTATTGCGGTAAAACGACCAATTTCCAAAGCAATTATATGCGATAGCTTAATACCCCACGAGCTATCGGGGTGTGAGTAAGGAATCCATTCGTTATTATAATTAAGCTCCCATGCTGTATTGTTTTCGGCTTCTTCAACTGTCATTAAGGCAACGGTGTCGCCTTCGTATTGTGGCAGTACTACTGATAGGTATATTGAGCTGTTAATTTCTACAGGTGGGTCAAAATTGTAATACACATAATCTTTATCAGCTTTTTCTTTAATCTCTTTTAAAGTTACTTTTGCCGAGCCTAAAAGCGTTGATGGCATTCCCATATTATCTTTTAACACTTGCAATTCAATCATTTCATCATCGCGTCCGGTAGCATATGCAAAAGCTACATAAGCTCCTGTTACAGCATTGCGGTTGCCATATTCGTTTTTGTTGTAAAATTCAGCTTTGGCTTTGTCTTGGTAAATATTGTTACCAGCCAAATATCCTCCATCATTGGCAAGGTAAAAAGCTAAGCTTTGCCCTACAACCCAATGTACAACATTTATTAAATCGGTAACTTCAGTATTGCCCGATTCGGTGTTTAAACCATCTAAAAATTCAACGCCTGAGTTTAGGGGGTCAAGCCAGTGTTTAAGTTGCAAATCGTAATCGGAATATTTGTCGTATGCAACCGAAAACATTTGATAATAGTCGCAACTGTCAACCGTACATGATGCCTCGCCACCTGTTAAAGTGCCAATAATATGTTTATTTTGGTCAAAAAGCGGACTGCCCGACGAGCCTCCTTCAGTAGTACCATTGTCCCAATAGTTTATTCTCCAAAAACTGTTAGGGTCGTATCCCCATCCTACGTAACTTACAATTTCGGCAGGGTCAAAATCGCGCGATATTTTTTTTACATCGCCCCACGGGTGGTGAATACACGTCTCTTTTTCGGGTATTATACCCCTGCTGTCCCAACCTGCAAAATAAGGTTTGTAATTTAATGGAATATCGGTTGATAACCTTATAAGCGTATAATCTAAATAGCCTTGGTAGTTGTTTTTAGTGGCTATCAAATCGGCTCCCGATATACTTTGGTCAACCGAGCCGTCGGGACCATTGCACGAAGGCGATTCATAGTTAAATACATATACAGTATTTTCGGCCTCGCTTTGAGTTGAAATACAATGGTTGGCTGAAAGTACATATGGGGTTTTATTTAGGGATGTGTTATTTATTAAAGAACCGGTACATAATCGAGAGTTATTGATTATTAAACGGCAGATGGCTTTTTTTTGAACTTGCCAGTTGTCACCTTCAGGGCAGTTAATATCAATATTGCACTCACCCGATGCACCGAATTGACCATCTTTTACTCCAAAAACATTAAGGTAATCGTGCCCAATGGTTCCAATTGTCAATTCGCCATTAAATTCGGCATCTTCGGGTTCAAAATATTCAATTACAATTTCGTTACCCGGTATTGGAGCTATGGTCAAAGAACCATATATTTTATTGTTTTTATTTGTAAAAGCCCCAAGTTTATAAGTTCTGTTGGGCGAGTAAACAAAAACTTCCGCCCCTTCAGGAATTAAAAACCTGCTAAATGTAAAATTAATACTGTATGCCCCTTCCGATTTTAATCTGATACGCCAAAGCCTGTCACCATTATCAAGTTCTATCCATTTCCCAACCTCATTGGTATTTTTGTTAAATTTAATTATTTCTGCAAAAACAAATGAACCATTTTTATCAATATTTTTGTTATTAAGTTTTGGAATTTGTACAGCAGGCAGTAAAGTGGTATTGAGAAGCTGTTCAGTTATAGTTTGTTGCCACGAATATGGAAGACCGCCTTGGCTGATTTGTGCTATTGAGACAATAATGGCAAATTGAACAAACAGAAATGATAAAATAAATTTTTTCATTATGAGTAGAGTTTATATAAAAAACAAAATTGAGAAAAAATTTACTAAAAAATAGCGTTACTGCAATTAAAATTTTGATACCCATGTTAATTTGTTAAATTTGTTATAGTCCTTTTAAAAACTCACTACTTTTTAAATTAAAGCAATGGTTGTTATAAATTATAGGATTAAAATATTGACATTGATATTTCTTTTATTTGCCCATTTACCCATTAGCAAGGCAAATGACACGCTTGTGTATGTAAATGTGCAAAATACCGCAGCTCCATACTTTTTTTTTGATAAACATAATGAGCCCCAAGGTTTTATTTTTGACCTTTTTCAGACGTTTAATGATGAAGTATTTGATGTTATTTTTTTACGTGATTCATTGCATGTTAAAAACACTGATTTTATTTATGTGCACATAACAAAAAATATGGTACCCTCAGGATATTTTTTCATAGAGCTTCCGCATACTCTTAATTATTATGTATTTACAAGAAAAGGTAATGATATAAAATCTTTAAGTGATTTGCTTAATAAAAAAGTAATAGTATTAAATAACGATTTGTCATATAATGTACTTTATGAATATAAGGCATCGCATATTTTAAAGGTAAAATCGTATAACGAAGCACTGCGGATGTTAGCTGCCGGCATAAATGATTGTGCAATTATTCCATTTCAGATTGGGGAAAAGATAGTTAAGGAGCAAAAATTAAAAAATATTGACTATCTGATAACTCCATTTTTGTCGTTTGAATACGGAATTGCTGTTCCTGAATATAAAGTTAAGTTTATTCAACAATTTACAATTGGTTTGCAAAATAGTTTAAACAATAATAAGTATAAATTGCTTGAAAAAAAATGGTTTGTGCACCCATCGGCTAATAATACAAGATTGGCTGTATCAAATAAAGCTTTACTGTTTATAGTTTTGGGTTTAGTTGTTTTGGGTTTAGCTTTAATAATTTTCGTTAGGTTTTTGATTAAAGAAATAGGTGCGTCAACACATGATTATTTAAATGAAATAAGACGAGCAAATATTTCACCATTAACAATAGATATTAGTAATCCGTTTATTGAAAAGCTATTGACAAATGCTCCAATATGGTTGTTTGTAAACGATAGTAGCGGAAAAATTCATCATATTAGCCAAACAATGCTTTTAGATATTTTGCAAACTGATATTGCTCCTGATGATTTAAAAGTTACAGATATTTTTGATGATAGTATTTCTGAATTACTAAAAGGTTTTGATATAAGCTTGGCGAGTAATAAATCGTATTTAATAACAGAGCAAATACAAGTTAAAGTAAATTCTGATAAGTTTAATAAATGGTTAATAAAATACCCTCTTTATATTAAAGGAAAAAATAAGTTATTGTATATAAATATATTCACAAACCCAATAGTTGATGGTAATACAAATTTGTATAAGCTATCACCTGAATTGCTTCTTCATTCGGTAATTGATTCTTTACCGCATTTAGTTTTTATTAAAAATAAAAAGGGGGAATATCTTGATGGAAACAAAGCCTTTGTTGATTTTTATGGAAAATCAAAAAATGAAATAATAAGTAAAAATGATTATCAGATTTTTGATAAAGAGAAGGCTGAAAAATGTGCTAAATCAGATAGTCTAGTATTTGAATCGGGGCTTGTGTGGGAGAGTCAGGATTGGGATAGTATGTACAGTGGTGAGAATTTTAAATTTGAGAATACAAAAATACCCTTATACAATAAAAAGGGAGATATTTTTGGATTGGTAGGTGTGTCGCATGATATAACAAGAAGGCATAAGTATGAGCAAGAGTTAGAATTGGCTAAAGAAAAGGCAGAAGAATCGGACAGAATAAAGTCATCGTTTTTGGCCAATATGAGCCATGAAATACGAACACCCATGAACTCAATTATTGGTTTTAGCGATTTGCTTGCCGACCCTGATTTAACCCTCGATCAACGAATTGAGATTATTGACATGATTCAATCAAACGGGCATACCCTTATCGACCTTATTGATGATATTATTGATTTTTCAAGAATTGAGGCGGGGCAGATACATCTGAAGTTTAGCGATTTTAACTTGAATACAGTTTTTAAAGATGCCTATAATTATGGTGTTACAAAAAAAACACAGCTTAATAAAGAGCATCTTAACTTAACTTACACAATTGGCTCAATAAAAGATGAGTTTGTTATTCATTCCGATCCGTTTAGGTTACGACAGGTTTTAAAGAATTTATTGAGCAACTCCATCCGTTTTTCTACTTCTGAAAACCTGTTTTTGGGATATATTATTATGGATAATATATTATTGGTATTTATAAAAAACGAAAATAGTACTGTTTCTGATAGTATAACAAAAAAACTGCTTGATGATAAATTTCAATCGCTATTAAGTTTTTCTGATATTGAAGAGTCAGCAGGAATAGCTTTAATAATAGCAAAAAATGTAATTGAAATGATAGATGGGAAATTGTATTCAGAAGAGCTAAATCCGGGGAAACCGGATTTTTATTTTACTATTCCTTTGAAAAGAAGTGAAACAACAACAACAGCAATAGTTAAACCAAGCATATCGGATATGCCCAATTGGAAAGGGAGATGTATTTTGGTTGCCGAAGATGAGGATATAAATTTTATTCTACTTGAGGAGATATTATCAAAAACCGGAGTAGAAATAATAAGGGCAAGTAATGGATTGGAAGCTATTGAACTTTTTAATGAGAATAAATCGAAAATCGGTTTAGTGCTTATGGATATACGGATGCCTGAAATTAATGGTGCTGATGCTTCGCGTAAAATCCTTGAAATAGCATCGGATACCATAATAATAGCCCAAACTGCCTATGCATTGCCCGAGGATAAAAACCAGTATTTAAATGTTGGCATAAAGTCTGCTTTGGCTAAACCTATTGACCCCAGCGAATTGTATTATGTTTGCAACAAATATTTATCCAAATAAAACCAATTTGCGATAGGGTATTTTTTAGGATAGAGGTCATATAATTAAGAAATGTGATTTACTAACCTAAAATTTATGAACCATGAGAACAACAATTTTTAAAATCCAAGTAAAGGCAATTGCTGTTTTGATAGCTTTTTTAATATCAAATTCAGTATTTGCCGAAAAGCCCGCCTTTTTTTTAAAACATAAAGGCTTCGATGACAAAACTTTTGTTTTATTTAATGGAAAAGTAGTTGACAGTAATAGTCAAAAACCTTTAGTGTTTGCCTCCGTTGCGGTTGAAGGTACTAATATAGCTACCGTTACAAATGCTGAAGGTGGATTTTCTATTAAAATACCAAACAATGAGCTAAGTGGTAAAATTAAAATATCATACATGGGATATGAAAATTTGATTTTACCAATTTCTACACTTCAGAAAAAGAAAAACAATTTAATTGAATTGAAAATTGTTTCGATTAAACTAACCGAAGTAAATGTATTCCCTGATAATCCACGATTATTAATTGAAAAAGTGCTTGAGAACAGAACACAGAATTATCATACTGATGCTGTTTTGATGACTGCTTTTTATCGTGAAACCATAAAAAAACATAATAAGTATGTTGGACTGTCTGAGGCTGTGGTTGAGGTTTATAAACAACCATACCAAAGCAATAAAAGAGATGCAGTAAAAATTTATAAAGGACGTAGCAGTAGCAATATTAAAAAAATGGATACCTTGCTATTGAAACTTCAGGGTGGACCTGCCTCATCTTTATTTTTAGATATTGTAAAAAATCCGTATATGATATTATCAGATGATGTACTGGATAAATATGACTACTCTTTTTCTAATATTACCAAAGTTGACGATAAGTTAAACTATGTTATTGAATTTAAACAAAACCCGTATGTTATTACCCCGCTTTTTTATGGAAGAATTTATATCAACATGGATAATTTCGCAATATCAAGTATGTTTTTTAGCCTGAATACTGAAAATAGGTCTGAAGCAAGTGCCATGTTTGTAAAAAAGAAACCAATAGGAGTGTCGGTGTACCCAACAACAGCCGATTACATGGTTAAATACACTGAAAAAGATGGTAAATGGTACTATGGCTATTCGCGTGGGGAAGTGGCTTTTAAAGTAAAATGGAAAAGGAAACTGTTTAACTCAAATTTTTCAACATTGGTTGAAATGGCAGTTACAGATTGGAAAAAAACAGAAAGTAAAACATTTAAATCCGCTGACAGAATTAAGATGAATATAATTATGGCAGAAAAAGTGAACGGCTTTGGTGATAAGGATTTTTGGGGCGAGCAGAATATTATTGAACCCGATAAATCAATAGAATCGGCAATAGAAAAGATAAAGAGGAAGCTGTAAGGTTGAAGTTGAAAAGTTAAAGGTTTGAAAGTTGAGACTGCTTCGAAATTTTCTTTAGTCATCTGATGAATTAATAATGACTGACTAAAAGTACTAACATAGTTAAGTTTGCAAATGTATTCATCGGATGATTTTTAGAGCAGACTCAAAAGTTAAAACCAAAAAAATAAAAATGTCTGATAAGCAATTGATACAAGATATTAAAGAAGGAAATGTAAAAGTTTTTGAAAACTTGTTTCGATTGCTTTATCCGGCATTGTGCGGTTATGCACTAAAAATTTTAAAAGACACTGACCAAGCTGAAGAAATTGTTCAGGATATGTTCTATACATTATGGAAAAAGAGAAAAACAATTGTTGTAAATGTATCGTTAAAGTCATATTTATATAAATCGGTTTATAACAAAAGTTTGCATTTTATTAAGCATCAGGCTGTGGTTAATAAATATGCCGGTTTGTATAAACAAAAAACCGCCGCTTATTATAAACCCGATGATGCAATGCAGACAGGTGAAATGTACGAGGTTTACAAAAAAACACTCAGGGAATTGCCTGATAGGTGTCGCGAGGTGTTTCAATTAAGCAGGAAATTTGGTTTAAAGTATTATGAGATAGCTGAAAAATTATCTATTTCAGTAAAAACAGTTGAGGCTAATATGGGTAAAGCCTTAAAGGCATTTAAGCACAGCTTGGCAGAGTATCAAAATATTTAACAAAATGAGCAGAGCAGATAACAACATAATAAACAGATGGGCAGAGGATTTTGCGAATGGCATTTTTGAAAATCCCTATAATATTAATGAGGATAATCATTATGCCGGTTTATATGATGAGTTTGAGAATTATAAAAAAACATGGAAAAAACTTGATGAGATGCAACAAATGCAACAATTTGATACAGACAAAGCTTGGAATAAGCTTTATAACAAAATAACCACTAAAGGTAATGCCGTTTATAGTCCAAAGAAAAGACTTGTTATAATAAATAAAATTTTGGCTATGGCCGCATCAGTAATAATACTTATAGGGGTTGTAGGGTTTTTGGTATTTGAGATACATTATAGTAAAGTAGTTTCTGTAAATAATTCGTTAAAGGCAAAAATGGTTACGTTGCCCGATGGTTCAGAGGTGTATTTGAATGCAAATTCTGAAATCCGATATCCTAAAAAGTTCAAAAATAGCAAACGGACTGTTAAAATAAAAGGCGAAGCGTTTTTTAATATTACCAAAGATAAAAAACGACCTTTTGTTGTACAGGCCAACAATGCATTTATAAAAGTATTGGGAACATCGTATAATGTAAATATAAACGACCAATTTGTTGAGGTTATTGTTAAAACCGGAAAGGTTGAGGTATATAGCAAGCAAAGCAGTCTGCCACATATTATCCTTTTGCCGGGCGAAAGGTCGGTGTTTTTATCTAACAATGAAATAAAAAAATATACAAATAGCAATAAAAACTATTTAGGCTGGTTAAACAAAAAATTAGTATTTAAAGAGCTACCCCTTTCAATAGTTATTAATGATATAATGAATACATACCATTGTAATATTGAGCTGGCCGATTCGGCAATTGCAAATTTAAAAATTACATCAACTTTTGATAATGATTCAATTGATGATGTTTTAGAGAGTATTTCATTGGCGTTTAACCTAAATGTTGTAAAAAAGGAAGGAAAGTATATATTAGTGTCAAATTAATATTAGAATTATTTGCCGTCTGCAAGTTACGGTGTGAATTGTTAATTGAAAGTGAAATATAATTATTGCAAACTACTGTTTATTAATATATTCACGCCATGACTATCAATTAATTAACTGTTTGCTTGCAGAATTAAAATTAGAATGATTTGCTGAAAAAGAAGGTTATAATAGCAGCTTTATTAATTGTTTCAATAAATTGTATTTATTCGCAAACAAAACAGGTATGTGATACCACAATTCTTGAAAAAAAAGTATCCTTATCGGTTAATTCACTTACGTTAGATAAAGTTTTTGATAAACTGTCGGAACAGGCAGCTTGCTTTTTTACTTATAATTCAGATATTATTGATGGAAACCGTTTGGTAACTATTAATGTTACTGAAATTGCCTTACATGAAGCACTTGACACCCTTTTGCAAAACCCTGTTTTATCATACAAAATTGTAAATAATCAGGTAGTCATCCGCTCAATCAATAATACCGTTAACACACACACCAATAACATAAAATATACTGTAATTAAAGGTAAAATTGTTGATTATAAAACAGGTAAGTCGTTGCCCTTTGCATCGGCGGTAATAAAAAACAGCTATTTTGGCGGAATAACCAATCAACATGGAGCATTTGCATTGAAAATACCTGAATCGTTTATTATTGATACATTGGTTTTTTCATTTATGGGCTATTATAATAAAGAGATGCCAATTAATGAGGTGTCAGGCAAATTAACCGTTAAGCTTGAGCAAGGCATTGTTTCGCTTCAAGAGGTAATTGTTAGGAGCGTTGAGCCTGTAAAGCTATTAGAAAAAGCGCGTAGTTTATTTCGTGAAAATTATAATCCCAATCCTTACAATTTTGAAGCTTTTTATCGCGAGGCGGTTAAAAAGAACAAAAGGTATATGGTTTATTCCGAGGCGCTTATAAATGGTTATAAACCATCGTTTTTATCCAAAAGCAAAAGTAATAAAATACAATTACAAAAAAGCAGGAAATTTACCGACATTCAAAATGCCGATACTTTTTTGGTAAAACTAAGTGGTGGCATAGAGGCGTGTTTTCAGCTTGATTTGATACATCAAACACCCGATTTTTTATCGAATAAAGGGCATGAGTATTACAACTATTATATTAATGATATTATTGTATGGCATAATGAACTGGTTTATGAGGTTAGCTTTAAGCAGAAAGAGTATGTTGTGTCAGATATATCGTATGAGGGTAATATTTATATATTGGTAAACAATTATGCAATTATTGGAGTTGATTTCTCTTTTTCAAAACAAAAAATACGCAGTACAAATAGGCTGTTTGTTGTAAAAAAAAGCAGACATGTTAAGGTAAAACCTATAAGCACTCAATATAGGGTTCGTTATGTAAATTTTAATGGCAAGTATTACATAAATTATGTAAGAGGCGAACTATCAATATTAGTTAAAAAACGCCACCACCTATTTCGCGATAAATATGTTATTTTTATGGAAATGGCATATACACAGGTTGATACCATAAATGTAAAAAAGCCCAACCGAAAAGATTTGTTTCAAACAAAAACTATTTTTTCCGATTCGGAATGTACCTATAACACCGATTTTTGGAAAGAGAGCACCATTATCCAACCTGAAGAAAACATAATTGACGCCTTAAAAAAATCAGGGTTTAAAATGGTTGAAAAAGATTAAAAGAATAATATATATTTTTTTTTTAAACATTTTTAAACCTTATTGTGTTATACTATTGCAGTTAATATTTTCATAGGTATTAATTGTTGTGTAAGTTTACTATAGGTTAATTTTGTGGGGAGGAAGGCATAGCTGTTAAAGTGTTAAGGAAGTGGAGATTGATAACAGCTTTGCCATTCCTTTTTTTTATGCCTATTTTCTGCTTTAAATCATACCCTTTTTTGTTACAATCTCGCCTAATATTATTTCTTTTGTATCTTATTTTAATATTTAATTTATATATATTTAATAATGGCAAAAGTACATTATATCACTCCAAATTATTTAACCTTCAATAAAATTGAAGAGATTATGGAGGGAGGGCACAAGATTGAACTCTCTAAAGAATCGATTGAGGCTATTACCAGGTGTAGAGTATATCTCGATAAAAAAGTTGAGACACATAAAGAGCCTATATACGGAATTAATACAGGCTTTGGCTCGTTATGCAATAAATCTATTTCGCCTAGCGAGGTGGGGCAATTGCAAAAAAACCTTGTAATGTCGCATGCTTGTGGTACAGGTAACGAAGTTCGTAAAGAGGTAGTTAAGTTAATGATGCTGCTTAAAATTCATGCCCTGTCGTTGGGTAAAAGTGGCGTTCAGTTAAGTACAGTACAGCGTATTGTTGATATGTACAATAACAATATTGTTCCGCTGGTTTTTGAATTGGGGTCGTTGGGTGCATCGGGTGATTTAGCTCCTTTGGCAAACCTGTTTTTACCCCTTATCGGTAAAGGTGAGGTGTTTTATAAAGGTAAAAAACATAATTCTGATAAAGTATTGGCTGAACTTGGTTTGGAACCAATTGAGTTAAAATCAAAAGAGGGACTTGCTTTGCTTAACGGAACGCAGTTTATGAATGCCCATGCAGTTTATTCACTATTAAAAGCTTTTAAACTTATAAAATTTGCCGATATTATTGGAGCTGCCTCCATTGAAGCATTTGACGGACGCCTTGAACCTTTTACCGATATTTTGCAGCAAGTCCGTCCTCATAAAGGACAGATTGAGACAGCAAATAACTTAAGGTCAATATTGCATGGCAGCCAAATTATGGCTCAACCTAAAAATCATGTTCAAGATCCTTACTCTTTTCGTTGCATACCACAGGTGCATGGGGCTACAAAAGATTCGGTAAAGTATATTGCTAATGTTGTTGAAATTGAAATCAACTCGGTAACCGATAACCCTACGGTTTTTCCTGAAGAGGATATGATATTGTCTGGTGGTAATTTTCATGGGCAGCCTTTGGCATTAAACCTTGATTACCTGGCTATTGCTATGTCGGAGTTGGGTAGTATTTCAGAGCGTAGAATGGCTCAGCTTATACTTGGTTTGCGTGGTTTACCCGAGTTTTTGGTGGCAAACCCCGGTCTTAATTCAGGCTTTATGATACCGCAGTATGCTGCAGCAGGTATAGTTAACCAAAACAAACAGATGTGTACGCCGTGCAGTGTCGATTCAATTGTTTCGAGCAACGGACAAGAAGACCATGTGAGCATGGGTGGCAATTCGGCAACAAAAGCATTAAAAGTTGTTGAAAATGTTGAGCGTATTCTTGCTGTTGAACTTATGAATGCAGCGCAAGCCCTTGAGTTTAGAAAACCAACAAAACCATCGGAGTTTATTGAAAACTTTATTAATGAATACAGGCAGTATGTTCCATTTATAGATGACGATCAGGTAATGTATAATCATATTCAAGCATCGATAAATTTTTTACAAAAGGTTGTAGTTGATATACCTAAAATATAATGTTTTATACCATTGTGAAGTAAAACTGCCTATAACATTCATATATTAGCGTTGCTTTTACTTTAAAAGTAAAATGGTAATATTTAATTAAAGATAACCACAAAAAATAAAAAACAGATATTATGGAAAAACTAATAATCAAAGGCGAAGGCCTAACAATTCAAGATGTTGTAAATGTTGCACGTAATGGTCAAAAAGTTGAACTTCATGCAGATTCAAAAGCAAGAATAAATACTTGCAGGGCTATGCTTGAGAGAAAAATAAAAGCAAATGAAATAATGTATGGTGTAAATACCGGTATTGGCGAATTTTCAGAGGTTGTGTTAGATGACGACCAAGTTAAGGATTTTCAAAAATATTTAATATATAACCATGCAGCCGGTATTGGCGACCCTGCTCCCGAGGAGTATGTGCGAGGTGCAATGCTCGGCAGGATAAATGTTCATGCACATGGTAACTCTGGCTGTAGAATTGAAATTACCGAAACGCTCGTTGCATTGCTAAATAAAGGGGTTACGCCTTTTGTATGCCAAAAAGGTTCAGTTGGCGCAAGTGGCGATTTAGCACCAATGTCGCAAGTAGCATTATTAATGATGGGTGAAGGAAAAGCTTATTATAAAGGAGAATTAATGGAATCGAAAGATGCTATGGCAAAAGCCGAAATACCTGTACCGGGGTTGGAAGCCCGTGACGGTTTAGCTACAATAAACGGTTCAAACGTACTTACAGCAATGAGCGCAATATTTTTGGTTGACGCAAACAACTGGTTAAAACAAGCCGAAATTGCTGCATCAATGTCGTTAGAGGCATTAAAAGCAAATATGAAGCCTTATACAAAGTTATTGCACGAGGTAAGAGGTTTTAGAGGTGCGATAAGAAGTGCCGAGGCAATAAATAAATGTGTTGCCGGCGGAGATTTAAAAGAAGAAAAAGTAAAATGTAAAGTGCAGGATGCCTATTCAATGCGTTCATCGCCACAGGTTATTGGTGCTGCCCACGATGCTTTGGCTTATGCAAAATCGCAGGTTGAGATTGAATTAAACGGTGTTGGCGATAACCCGATTTTCTTTCCTGAAAAAGATATGCAAATATCGGGAGCAAACTTCCAGGGTTCACCTGTTGCAGTACCCATGGATATGGCCGGATATTGCATAACTATGGTAAGCGTGCTTTCAGAGCGAAGAATGAACAGATTGAACAACCCCGCTTTAAGCGTTGGGCTGCCTGCATTTCTCACAAAAGGTGCCGGAATGTTTTCGGGCTTAATGTTGAGCCAATATACTGCTGATATGCAAATTGTTGAGCAAAAAATACTCTCTGCCCCAGCATCAATACAATCAATTCCGGCTGCAGCCGATCAGGAAGATTTTGTGTCGATGGGAATGAATACGGCAATTAAAAATTTTCAAATACTCGATAATGCTTATGGTATATTGGGAATTGAATTAATGGCTGCGGCACAGGCACTCGACTTTAGAAAAGAAGAATATAGTTTTGGAAAAGGAACTCAAAAAGCCAAAGACGTAATAAGAAAATATGTTGATTTTTTAGAAATTGACCGACCTTTATATGCCGACCATACAGCAATGAAAGAATTAGTAAAAACAACCGAAATACTAATTGAAGTTGAAAAAGAAGTTGGTAATTTAGAGGAGTGGGAATAAAAGCGGGTTAGCCTATATTATGAATAATACAGGTTAGATATCTTCTTAAAATACATTTTAATAAAAAAAGCCTGTTTAAAACAGGCTTTTTTTTGTTACAAACATTTTATTAGAAGGTAAACAAACCAAAAAAATAAGCTACCATATTATTGTATCGTTTGGTTTGTAAATAAGTGATTTATAGGTTTAAATTATGGAGCTCGTAGCGCCTGCTACGAGATTAAGTGCAAAGCACTTATTGCGAATATAATATTTACCAAATAATAAAAAGCGTAGCAGGCACTACGCTGTCCAGCCTATCAATATATATGTTAGGGTTTTATAATGGTAGTATAGTAAACTGTTTATAAAACAAACAACAATACAGTTTATACAAATAACCCTTATTATAGTTATGTAAAATACTTGCGTTTTTTATAATAATTTTGCTGTAAACGATTGCATAATATTTCATAAAATCTCTTATCCATTGCCAATCCTAATTAGTGTAAAATCTAAATAAAGAATTATTTCTTTATTATATATTATATAACATACAAATATAAAGAAATATTTCTTTAATAAAATTATGATAATTTGAATTTTTGTAAAAGTCAAATTATCAACATTATATATTTTTTACTTAAAAATTACCATTTCAATTTTATGATATTAATCATACGAAACCTACCTTATGATTATTGAATCTAAATAGCTGATATAGTACATGTTAGAATATATTAGTAAATTTGCAGAGTAATTAAAAACAGATTTTTTTTAATCTGAATTATTCAAGTTTACTAATAAAAAAAACGATAAAATTATGGTAAAAATAAAGTCGTTGGCAGAATTAAAAAAACTAAAAGCCGACTTGCAGGTCAAAGTTGATTTGCAAGAGAAAGGCGAAGGAGCCGAAAGCCTTGTTCAGATAAAAGTTGCCATGGCTACATGTGGTATTGCATCAGGGGCAAAGGCCATTATGAACTTTTTTACTGAAGAGTTGGAAAAACGCAATATTGAGAGCACTGTAACACAAACAGGTTGCATGAGCTATTGTTATGCCGAACCAACCATTGAAGTAACGCTTCCGAAGCAGAGCCCTGTTGTTTTTGGTTTTGTTGACTTAAAAAAAGCCGATGAAATTATTGAAAAATTTATTAAAAACGGCGAGTTGGTTGATGGTGTAATACCAATGAATTATAGAACTATTGATGATTATAATATATAGGAGGGTTCAAGAATGATAAAAAATGAAAACATAAAACAGTTGCGCATAGCTTTACGTAATTGCGGTTTTATAGATCCTGAAAATATTGAAGATGCTATTGCCTGCGAAGGGTATTCTGCATTAGCAAAAGTTTTAAGTGATATGACACCTGATAGTGCAATTCAAGAGATGATAGATTCAGGATTGCGCGGACGCGGTGGCGGCGGTTTCCCAACCGGCTTAAAGTGGAGATTTGCAGCTAACAACAAAGCCGACCAAAAATATGTGGTTTGCAATGCCGACGAGGGCGACCCTGGTGCATTTATGGATCGCTCAATTTTAGAGGGCGACCCACACACAGTTATTGAGGCTATGGCTATTAACGGATATTGCATTGGAGCTACAAAAGGAGTTATTTATATACGTGCCGAGTATCCCCTTGCCATTGAAAGGTTAAAAATTGCCCTTGCTCAGGCTAGCGAATATGGATTTTTGGGTAATAATATTTTGGGCACAGGCTTTAATTTTGATATTGAGATGCGATATGGAGCCGGTGCTTTTGTTTGTGGCGAAGAGACTGCGCTAATCCATTCAATGGAAGGTGAACGCGGAGAACCAACTTTTAAACCCCCATTTCCTGCAGAATCAGGATATCTTGGCAAGCCCACTAACGTAAATAACGTTGAAACTTTTGCAAATATTCCTGTAATATACCTTAAGGGAGCCAACTGGTTTAATAAAATTGGCACCGAAAAATCAAAAGGAACCAAAGTATTTGCTCTTGCCGGAAAAATCAACAACGTAGGATTGGTTGAGGTACCTATGGGAACAACATTGCGTGAAGTTATATTTGAAATTGGTGGCGGAATTGTTGGAGGAAAGAAGTTTAAGGCGGTACAAACCGGAGGACCTTCAGGTGGATGTTTGACAGAAAAACATTTGGATACTCCTATTGATTATGATAACCTTATTGCATCAGGCTCAATGATGGGGTCGGGCGGAATGATAGTTATGGACGAAGATGACTGTATGGTATCGGTGGCTAAATTTTATTTAGATTTTACCGTTGAGGAATCGTGTGGTAAGTGTGCCCCTTGCAGAATTGGAAATAAAAGGCTGTATGAACAGCTTGAGCTGATAACCAAAGGTAAAGGCTCAAAAGAAGATTTGGAAAAATTGAGGGATCTTTGTTATGTTATTAAAGACACATCGCTATGTGGGCTGGGGCAAACATCACCCAATCCTGTTTTATCAACAATGGATAATTTTTACCATGAGTATTTGTCGCATGTTGAAGACCATAAATGTGAAGCAGGAGTTTGTAAAGACCTTATGAAATATATTATTGACCATGAGGCTTGCGTTGGATGTACTGCTTGTGCAAGGGTTTGCCCTGTAGGAGCTATAGCCGGTGAAATAAAAGAGCCGCATACAATTGATCAGGCAATTTGTATTAAATGTGGTGCATGTATGGAGAAATGTAAATTTAGTGCCATAAGCATAAGGTAAGAAGTTATAAGTTGAAAGTTAGAAGTTAAAAAATATTAAATAGACAATAATGGAATTTGTTAATTTAACCATCGATAATAAGGCAGTACAGATTGAAAAGGGAGCTAGTATATTGGATGCTGCCCGTTCTGTAGGTGTTGATATTCCCACCTTGTGCCACATGAAACTTCATGATTTGAATATTGAAAATAAACCGGGTGGATGTAGAATATGTGTTGTTGAAGTTGAGGGGCGCAAAAATCTTGCTCCTGCATGTTGCACTAATGTAAATGATAACATGGTAATAAAAACCAATACTATGCGGGTAATGAATTCGCGCCGTACAGTATTGGAGCTCATTTTATCCGATCATCCTGCCGATTGTTTAATATGTGCTAAATCGGGTAACTGTGAACTGCAGGACATGTCGCATAAGCTGGGAGTTCGCGAAATTCATTTTAAAGGCGAGCAGTCAACTTATCAAGAAGATTTTTCTCCTTCAATTATACGCGACCTTGATAAATGTATTATGTGCCGCCGCTGCGAAATGATGTGCAACGATGTTCAAACAGTAGGTGCTTTACATGCCGTAAATCGTGGCTTTGAAGCAGTTGTTGCCCCAGCATTTGAAATGGATCTTGAAAAATCGACTTGTACATATTGCGGGCAGTGCGTAGCCGTTTGCCCAACAGGTGCTTTAACCGAGGTTGACCATACAAATGAAATTATTAGGGCTTTAGCCAATCCTAAAAAAACAGTTGTTGTTCAAACAGCACCTGCGGTAAGAGTTGCTCTTGGCGAGGAGTTTGGTATGAAACCCGGCACCGTGGTTACCGGAAAAATGTCGGCTGCTTTACGCCGTCTTGGTTTCGATTATGTTTTTGATACTGATTTTAGTGCCGACCTTACTATTATGGAAGAGGGAACCGAGTTGTTAGGACGACTTGGTAAATTTTTAGAAGGCGATAAGGATGTAAAACTACCTATTCTTACATCGTGCTGCCCGGCTTGGGTTAATTTCTTCGAAAAACAATTTCCCGACATGAAGGATATTCCGTCAACAGCACGCTCGCCACAGCAAATGTTTGGGGCTATTGCAAAAACCTATTTTGCCGAACAAATAAAAATAAAGCGTGAAGATATGGTGGTGGTATCGGTAATGCCTTGCCTTGCCAAAAAGTATGAATGTCAGCGCGATGAATTTGCAACTGATGGGAATCCAGATGTTGACTATTCGATAACAACACGCGAAATGGCACAGCTTATTAAAAGTGCAAATATTGAGTTTAATACTTTACCCGATGAAGACTTTGATAATCCAATGGGAGAATCAACAGGGGCAGGTGTTATTTTTGGAACTACTGGCGGTGTTATTGAGGCGGCAGTGAGAACTGCATATGAGGTTTATACCAAAAAGAAACTTGAGCGACTTGATTTTGAGGAACTGCGTGGTATGGAAGGCATCCGTGAAGCAACTATTGATTTTGATGGGTTGCCTATTCGCATTGGTATTGCGCATGGTTTAGGAAATGCAAGAAAACTATTGGAAGATATCCGATCAGGTAAATCAGATTTTCATGCTATTGAAATAATGGCCTGCCCCGGTGGATGTATTGGAGGTGGTGGACAGCCATTGCACCATGGCGATTCATCTATAATAAAAGCACGTCAAATGGCTATTTATCAAGAAGATAAAAATAAGGCTATCCGTAAATCGCATGAAAACCCGTATATTATTAAATTATATAAGGAGTTTTTGGGTGAGCCTTTAAGCGAAAAAGCACACCAATTGTTACATACTCACTATTTTGATAAAAAAAAGGAGTTTGAAATTGAATAGGAAGAAGTTTAAAGTGTCTAAAGTTTAAAGTACTTAAAGTTAAAAAAATAAGATATGACATCTGTAAAAATAAAAATGAACCAAACAGAGGTTGGCAAATTAAAAGAGGTTTGCGCCTCTTTTAACAACGAACCCGGCGAATTGATAAATGTACTTCATAAAGCTCAAGGTATATTTGGGTATTTGCCTGCCGAGGTGCAAGAGATAATAGCCGATGAGCTAAATGTTGCTGTTGCAAAAGTATATGGCGTAGTAACTTTTTACTCATTCTTTACCATGATACCTAAGGGAAAATACCCTATATCAGTTTGCACAGGTACAGCTTGTTATGTGCGTGGTGCCGAAAAGGTGTTAGATGAATTTAAACGTCAACTAAAAATTGAAGTTGGCGAAACCACTAATGATGGTAAGTACTCGTTAAGTTGCTTGCGGTGCGTTGGCGCCTGCGGATTGGCTCCGGTTGTACTGGTTGGCGAAAAGGTGTTCGGTCGTGTTTCAGCCGATGGTGTTGCCGAAATTCTTGCTGAGTACGAATTGCAAAATAAAATAGATGTAATAACCTAAACTGAGCGATTATAAACTTTGAAAATTACTCAATTTAGGTATTAATGTTAATTTATGTATTTAGTTAAATCCTTACTGCAACATATTAGAATTAAGTACTTACTATTGCAATTTTCACTTTCTAAGATGGTGAAATTAATAATTCTCACATTATTTATGATTGTAGAAGTAATTGGAAAAGTAAGTACTTAATTGTACACCTCAAAATGTTAATTTAGGTTAAGGTTCTCAATATTTTATTGAGAATTTTTTTTATAACCTCTCACTTAGCAACCATTCTAAAGCCGATTCTTTTGTATAAAAAACTTTGTGGTAATAGTTTGAGATTGAATTCTCATTTTCAAGAATCATTGACATGGCAGTTTCATTTGGGTTGTTTTGAATAAAAGCCTTGTGTTTTATTTATCATTTAATCCTGATTTAAGTTGACTTATTAACATTTTTTTAGACAACATATTTCAGGACTATACATGTTAAATAAAATGATGCTATGAGATTAATACCCCGATTTACCCTGTTAAATTTGGTATTACTAACCGCAAAGCGGATTTAACAGGATGAATCAGGGAGTATTTTGCAAAGCCCCCTCTGCCCTTCAGGCATCTCCCCAAGGGGAGAACCACCTTGTTGTAGCATGTTTTATGAGGTACAGCAAGTTTTCCCATT
>CBDUWQ010000003.1:0-52878 GCA_965370965.1 uncultured Bacteroidales bacterium | reverse complement strand
GTAGTAAAAATACCTAAAAAAACGTATTGACTTACTTTGTTTAATTTCAGACTTTTGTTGCGTAATTTGGATTAATATACTTAAATAAGCTAACTATCTGAAATTTAATGCAAAACGAAAAAATAAACATAGGGGTTTCTGAAGAAAAAAATAAAATTACCCGCGATAGACCTATTAAAAGTATTATTAAAGCCATTACATGGCGAGTAATAGCTTCGGCCACAACCTTTGCTTTGGCAATGCTTTTTTTCGGATCCGATCCAAATGCTGCACAAAAGGCAACCGGAATTGCAGTTGCCGAATCGGCAATTAAAATGGTTATGTATTTTTTTCATGAAAGGGCTTGGGCGCAATTACGCTGGGGCAGAATGATGGTGAAAATCAGAAGAAACACTCGATGGTCAAGGAGATCATTTCAACGAATTATGCTAAAACGGGCGTAACATGATAAAACAGACAGTAAACGAATTAAATGAAATAGTAAAAAGCCTCAATTACATTGAGGCTTTGAAATTTATAGCCGGCAAGTTTAAAGGCAAAATTATATTTACAACCAGTTTTGGATACGAAGATCAGGTAATTACCGACATGATATTTAAAAATTGCATTAATATTGACGTTGTTACATTAGATACAGGCCGCCTGTTTAAAGAAACCTATAAAGTTTACAACCAAACATTAAACACATACAAAAAACCCATAAAAGCATATTTCCCAAAAAATACCGATGTTGAAAAAATGTTGTCTGAAAAAGGACCTTACAGCTTTTATAACTCAGTTGAAAACAGAATAGAATGCTGCAATATTCGCAAAGTTAAACTTTTAAATAGGGCTTTAAAAAATGTTGAACTATGGATTACAGGTATCCGTGCCGAACAATCACCAAATCGCAAAGGAATGACATTTTTTGAAATAGATGAAAGCCGGCAAATAATAAAATACAACCCATTGCTCAATTTTACATTTAACGATGTTAAAAAATATGTAAAAGAAAACCATGTGCCATACAATGTTTTGCACGATAAAGGATTTGTGAGCATTGGCTGCGAACCATGTACACGAGCAATAAACCCAGACGACGATTTTAGGGCAGGCAGATGGTGGTGGGAAACCGATTCAAAAAAGGAATGTGGATTACATATACATACTCATTAATTAACATTTATTTTTCAATTTAAAAGTAAATAAAATCTGTAATATTAAATCATTAATCAAAAAACTCAAATTTATTTTCGATTAACAATGTTCGATTTTTGATTTAAGAAGTAAAAAATATTAATATTGCACTTTAAAAATAATATTATTTTAATATGACAAAAATAATTAACCGCAATCACCTTAGAGAGTTAGAAAGTGAAGCTATTTTTATAATGCGCGAAATTGCTGCGCAGTTTGAAAAACCCGTTTTGCTTTTTTCAGGCGGAAAAGACTCTATTTTACTGGTTCATTTAGCTGTAAAAGCCTTTTACCCTGCTAAAATACCTTTTACATTATTACATATTGATACGGGTCATAATTTTCAAGAAACATTAGTTTTTCGCGATAAATTAGTAAAAAAAATAGGGGCAAAATTGGTTGTTGGCTCAGTTCAGCAATCAATAGACAAAGGTAGGGTTACTGAAGAAACCGGAGCCGATGCCAGCCGCAACAAACTACAAACCACAACATTGTTAGACACATTAGAGGAATTAAAAGCCGATGCCGCAATTGGTGGCGGCCGTCGTGATGAGGAAAAAGCACGAGCCAAAGAACGTTTCTTCTCACACCGTGATGCCTTTGGACAATGGGATCCAAAAAACCAGCGTCCGGAGCTTTGGAACCTGTTTAACGGTAGAAAAAACATGGGCGAGCATTTTCGCATATTCCCAATAAGCAACTGGACAGAGATGGATGTTTGGCAATATATTTTAATGGAAAATATTGAAATGCCCAGCCTTTATTATACCCATAAACGTAAAGTTTTTAACCGCGATGGCGTTTGGCTGTCGGCCGAAAGCTTTATGCAACTAAAAGAGGGCGAAAAAATTGTTGAAATAGATGTACGCTGCCGCACAATTGGCGATGTTACATGTACAGGGCTAACACTATCAAATGCCGATAATTTAGAGGATATTGTTCGCGAAGTTGCTGCCGCAAGAGAAACTGAACGTGGAGGCAGATCTGATGATAAGCGTTCTGAAGCCGCAATGGAAGACCGTAAAAAAGAAGGTTATTTCTAAAAAGAAATTGAAAAAAATTGAAAAAGATTGAACTTGGAACTTTTAACATAAAAAAATGGATAGTAAAGCATATTTAGAGATGAGCCTTTTAAGGTTCACAACAGCAGGAAGCGTTGATGATGGAAAAAGCACTTTAATTGGACGGCTGCTATATGACAGCAAATCAATTTTTGAAGACCAGTTAGATGCAATTACCGAAACCAGCAAACGTAAAGGAGATGAAGAAGTTGACCTTGCTCTGTTAACCGACGGTTTGCGTGCCGAACGTGAGCAGGGCATAACCATTGATGTTGCATACCGATATTTTGCTACACCAAAGCGCAAATTTATTATTGCCGACACCCCGGGACACATTCAATATACCCGAAATATGGTTACAGGAGCATCAACTGCCAACTTAGCCATTATTTTAATTGATGCCCGCAATGGCGTATTAGAGCAAACACTACGCCACACATACATTGGCCACCTTTTGAATATACCACACATTATTTTTTGTGTAAACAAAATGGATTTGGTTGATTACGATGAAAAAACTTATGCCAAAATTAAAATTGAACTTGAAAGCCTTGCTGATAAACTTAATATAAAAGATGCCAATTATATTCCAATATCAGCAAAATTAGGTGATAATGTTGTTGACGAATCGAATAATATGAGCTGGTACACAGGTACAACTTTGCTTAACCTACTTGAAAATATTAAAATTGCCGACGACCGTAATATGGCCGATGGACGTTTTCCGGTTCAATATGTGATACGCCCGCAGCAAAAAGCTTTTATTGATTACCGCGGATATGCCGGTAGAGTAGCCGGTGGCATTTTTAAACCGGGCGATGATGTTACAGTATTACCTTCACAGCGCACATCAAAAGTTAAAGCCATTGACTTTTACAACAATGAAATTGATGAAGCTTTGCCAATGCAGTCAGTTACAATCAGGTTAACCGATGAAATTGATATTAGCCGGGGCGATATGATAGTACACAGTAACAATATGCCCCAAATAGGGAATAGTTTTGATATAGACATTTGCTGGTTTAATGAAAAACCGTTGAATACAACAAAAAAATATGTGCTGCGCCACACAACCAACGAGCTAAAATGTATGATAAAAGGTGTTAATTACAAAACAAATATTAACACATACGATAAAGATAAAGATGATAAAGACGTAAAAATGAACGACATTGCAAATATTAAAATAATAACAGCAAAGCCCATGTTTTTTGATTCATACCAAAAAAACAGAATTACAGGCAGCGTAATTATTATTGATGAGGGTACCAACGAAACGGTGGCAGCCGGAATGATAAATTAGTTCAACCCAACAACAGACAAAAAACAAACTTCTTAGTATTTGTTAATATCATGATACTAAAAGGTTAATAATAACAAAAATAGCCCGATAGCGTTTGGTTTTCGGGTTTTTTTATACTTTTGCCAATAAATTAAAACATAACAATTTGAAATTTAGTGAATTTAACCTCCACAAAGAGGTTTTTGAAGGAGTTGAAGCAATGGGTTTTGACGAACCTTCACCGGTGCAAGAGCAGGTTTTACCTTTAGCTCTCGAAAAAAAAGACTTAATAGCCTGTGCACAAACAGGAACAGGAAAAACAGCAGCCTATTTATTACCATTATTACATCACATTAAAAATTCAGGAGATAATAAAATAAAAGGCCTTATTTTGGCACCAACCCGCGAGTTGGTACATCAAATTGACAGGCAGTTTCAAGGATTTGCATATTTTGTTGGTTTAGACTCGGTTGCCATTTACGGTGGTAATGATGCCGCTATTTGGGAACAACAGCGTGTAGCCATTGAACGAGGGGCGCATGTTTTAATTGCCTCGCCCGGAAGACTTTTATCACACATTAATTTGGGCTATGTCGATTTTTCGGCGTTAGAATACCTTATATTGGATGAAGCCGACAAAATGCTCGACATGGGTTTTATGGAAGACCTTGAAAAGATAATAAAACACCTGCCTAAGCAACGGCAAACAATGCTTTTTTCGGCTACAATGCCACATAAAATAAGGCAATTGGCAAAATCTATTTTAAATAATCCCGACCAAATTAACATTGCCACCTCAAAACCTGCCGAAGGTGTGCTGCAAGCAGCTTACTTAACATACGATAAACAAAAAAATCCGCTAATAAACCATTTGCTTGCTGAAAAAGAGCTTGATAGCGTATTAATATTTGCATCAACAAAAGTAAAAGTAAAAGAGCTGCTAAAAGATTTAGTTAAAGCAAAATTTGGGGCAAGAGCAATTCATTCTGACCTTGACCAAAAAGAGCGCGAAGAGGTAATGCTGGATTTCAGAAACAGAAAATTCCCAATACTTGTTGCAACCGACATTGTATCGCGCGGTATTGATATTGACAATATAGGCTTGATAGTAAACTATGACGTACCAAACGACCCCGAAGATTATATACACAGAGTTGGGCGTACTGCCCGTGCAAAATCGACAGGCGTGGCAATAACATTTATAAACCAAACCGATCAATTCAGATTTGCCCAAATTGAAAAGCTAATTGAAGATGAAATTTTTAAAGCGCCTAACCCACCTGAAATTGGGGCAGGACCTGAATATAATCCTCAACAAAAACATAGGAGCAATTCAGGCAGATATGGTAATAAAAATTCCGGCAAACGTCACAACGAAAATTATAAAAGAGGTAAAAATAAACCTAATAATAAAACAAAAAGTTCAAAACCAAAAAACCGGCATAAACAATAACACACTACTTTTATTTGGAATAAATGCAAAAAAAACTTTTATTTGTCAAACCAACAATCAAATAAATAAACATTCTTACATATTAAATGTTAATGCATACAATTAAACTAAATTAAATTTTGAAAAAAATGAAATCTACAATTAAACTATTTTCAATGGCAGTATTTGTAAGCATAATGCTGTTTGGATGCTATCCTAATGAGGATATTTACTACTCCGACACCGATGTGGCGGTAACGCGGTACGATGATAAATTTACATTTGAACAAGATATGGTTTGCGTACTTTTTGATACCGTAATGCACGTAGTGGACGAAGATAAAGAACCAAAAGAGGGTGTTAATGATGCTCACATGCTAAAAGAGATTGAAAGAAATCTTAAAGAGAATACTAAATTTATTGTTTATGTTGTAAAAGACAGTATGGAATTAATTAATGAAGGAATAAATCCCGACGATGTTGATTTGGTAGTTACTACAACTGTTATGGAAACAGAGCACTACTACACAAGCTATTACCCTTGGTATGGCTATTGGGGCTGGGGTTATGGCTGGTATAAAAAAGCAGGCTCGCTAAAATCGGCTGATAATACAAATTACTATTACTATCCGTATTATCCATGGTATGGTGGCACCTATTACGCCTATACAACAGGTACTATTTTTATTGATATGATTGATGTAAAATCAATTGAGGAGGAGGATGACAAAGTTAAACTACCGGTAGTTTGGAACGGTGTTATGAACGGTATTCTTTCTGGTAATACTACTGATCAAAAAAATAGAATTACTACACAGGTTGATAAGTGTTTTAAACAATCGCCATACTTAAATTAATAATAGGAGGATACAAAAATGAAAAAATATATAGCAATTATTATTTTTACAATAGCAGGGTTAACTGTAAATGCCCAATCGCTATGGAATGTTACCTACAACATATCGGTACCAATGGGCGACACAAAAGAATTTGTTGACAAAACAAGCTTTAGAGGTTTTGGTATTGATGGCAGAGGATTTATTAACCAAAATGTTACATTTGGTGGTAGTTGGACTTGGAATATTTTTTACAATAGCGAAAAAAACATAACTGTAATTGAAGATAATGTTACCGTAACCGGCAACCATTATAACTACGGCAATTATATGCCTATTATGTTTAACGGCCATTACTATTTTGGCAAAGATGGAGAAATTCGTCCATATATTGGAACAGGAGTTGGCACCATTTGGAAAGAGGAGCGTAAAGACGTTGGCTCTTTTAATGCCTTTACAGATAATAACTGGCAACTTGGTTTTACCCCCGAGGTTGGCGCATTTATACCCGTAGGCAACGGAGGAATGTTTTTTGTAAACGCAAAATACACCTATGGCATTAAAACATCAAAACTACAACCAACCTCATATTTGAGTTTTGGAATTGGTATAGCTTGGGAAAATTTTTAATAATAATTAACAACTAATTTAAAAAATGAAAAAAACTATTCTCGGTGCAGTAGCACTATTATTTTCAATAACAATTATGGCTCAATCGGCCGGCGATATTGCCTTGGCAAAATCAGGTATGACAATTGAGCGCAAAGCAGTATTTAGTCAAAATATGAATTTAACCGATGACGAGTCTAAACTGTTTTGGCCTATTTATGAGGAGTATGAAGTTAAAAAGTCATCTACTTTTGAAGCATCATTAAAAAACATGATGGACATTGCTGAAAATTTTGAAACAATGACTGATGAAAAGGCCACTGAAATTATTAATAATGTAATGAAGAAACAACAGACCGATCTTAAATTGCTGAACCAGTACCAAAAGAAAATTGCAAAGGTATTAGGAGCTAAAAAAGCATTCCGCTTTGTACAAATCGAGGAGCAAATTACTGCCATACAACGTGTTCAGGTGTTGGAAATACCATTGTTAGATTAATAATACAATATTATAATACAAAAAAGGCATCCATGTTTGGATGCCTTTTTTGTATATTGCAATTAAAAGCTGGAAACCATGAATATTGAAGAATTAAGAGACTATTGTATAACAAAAAAAGGTGCTACAGAATCGTTCCCCTTTGATAAAACAACCCTTGTTTTTAAAGTAATGAATAAAATGTTTGCCCTTACGCATTTAGAGGGCGATTTAAGCATAAACCTAAAATGCGACCCCGCAAAAGCAATAGAGCTAAGGGAGCAATTTGCATCAGTTTTACCCGGATACCATATGCACAAAAAACATTGGAATACAGTAAATATTGACGGTAGCATATCAAGCAAATTAATAAAAGAATGGATTGATGACAGCTACGATTTGGTAGTTAAATCGTTACCAAAAAAGCTATGGGAAGAACTTAAAAATTTGTAGTTCTTCAAATTATACCATTTTAAAATCAAAATTACTGGTATAATGCCAATGTAGAATTTGCACAATAATTAATTTACCTATTAAGAGAATTAAAATTCGTGGCATCTTGCCCTAATGCCATAAGCAGGCGGGTTCGTGTAATTAGTGGATAGAGATAATCCGCTTGCGGATTTGTATATTAACTAAAAATTTATTCAATATTCATTATCCATTATTCATTGAAATAATACCTTTGCCTAAAATTTAATAACTATGAGCAATAAAAAAGTACGTGTGCGTTTTGCACCAAGCCCTACAGGACCTTTACATATTGGCGGTGTAAGAACAGCCCTTTTTAACTACCTGTTTGCAAAAAAGCATGGTGGCGATTTTTTGTTGAGGATTGAAGATACCGACCAAACCCGCTTTGTAAAAGGAGCCGAAGAGTATATTATGGAGAGCCTTACATGGTGTGGCATTAAAGTTGACGAAGGGATTCGTGAAGGAGGCAAATTTGGACCATACAGGCAATCGGAACGAAAAGAGATATATGAAAAATATGCCGATAGTTTAATTAAAAGTGGCAATGCCTATTATGCTTTTGATACTGCCGAGGAGTTAGAAGCACACCGAAAAAAAGCTGAAGTAAATAAAAATACTTTTACATATAATACCAAAACCCGCAATAAGCTAAACAATTCACTTAACCTTTCTGACAAGGAAGTATCAGCAAAAATACAAGCAGGTAAACCTTATGTAATCAGGTTTAAAATGCCAGAAAACCATGAGGTGGTTATGCACGATATTATTCGTGGCGAGGTACGTGTAAATACCGATACACTTGATGATAAGGTTCTATTTAAATCAGATGGTTTGCCTACCTACCACCTTGCAAATATTGTTGACGACCATTTAATGAAGATTTCGCACGTAATTCGTGGCGAAGAGTGGCTACCTTCACTCCCATTGCACATATTACTGTATAAAGCTTTGGGCTTTGAGAGCACAATGCCCGAATTTGCACATTTGCCACTACTACTTAAACCATCAGGCAATGGAAAACTTAGCAAGCGCGATGGTGATAAACTTGGTTTTCCCGTATTTCCGCTATTTTGGAAAGCTCCAAACGGCGACACAGCATCGGGTTACCGCGAAGAAGGGTATTTTGCCGATGCCTTTGTTAACCTTTTAGCACTATTGGGCTGGAACCCGGGAACCGAACAAGAGATTTTTACAATGGATGAATTAATTGAGCAGTTTAGCCTTGAAAGGGTTACAAAATCTGGCGCAAAATTCGACCCTAAAAAAGCCGAATGGTTCAACCATCAATACATGATAAATAAAAACAATACCGAAATTGGCAAACTTTTTATTACTGTTTTAAATGAAAAAGGTATAAAAGCCGATACCCGGCTAATTGAAAAAGTAGTTGGTATGGTTAAAGAGAGGGCAGTTTTTGTTAAAGATTTGTGGGAGCAGTCAAATTTCTTTTTTGAAGCCCCATCCGAATACGATGCAAAAATTGTGAAAAAACGCTGGAAAGAGAATACACCAAAACAAATGACTGATACTGCTGAAATTATAAAAAATGTTGATAATTTTAATGCTGCAAATGCAAAACATGCAGTTGCCGAATATATTGAAAAAAACGAGTTGGGTTTTGGTGCCATAATGAATGTCTTAAGATTATGCATTGTTGGAGCAGGCAAAGGTCCCGACCTTTTTGAGATAATTGAAACAATTGGGCAAGCTGAAACTGTAAAGCGTATTGAAAAGGCTATAGCTAAAATTAAGTAATAATAAAATATGGGCAAACAAATAAAATTAAATATTAAACCCGATTTTAACTTTACACTTATTGGATTAGTTACCTCTGAGCCGCTTTACAGGGCAAGTTGGTTAATTAATGAATTGCTCAACATACAATTAAAGGAGAGCCAGCCAATGCAGGCATATCATGTAAAAAGACAAATTGTTCAAAAATTCCCAAAATTCTGTTTCTGCCCTGATAATAGTTCAAGTTTTTATTTAATATGCAACAAAAGCCCACAAGGCTTTTTAATTGAAGAGCAAAAGCAGGTTGATTATTGGATTAAAATTGAGGGCGTATTTCAATCAAATGATTTATTAAACAAACTTAAAACCCTAAAAAATATAAACCTGGCTTTTGAGGTAAAACCAAGTTCATTAAAATCAAAATTACGTTTACTGTTTTCCGATGAAGATTCTTAGATATTACTAAAAAGGCTGCACTTACAAATTGCAACCTTTTTTATGCTTCAATTAAGTCTATAAAATTCTTCAATTGCCCTACTATTTCTTTTATTTGTTTTGGATTCCCTTTCTATTCGAAAACTACCTCCAAATAAATAATCACACTCATTAATTTTCCAAATAATCTTATTCATTTCATCGTATGGAATAAGTTTTTGTGTTTCATCATTCTTTACCCACTTTATTTCTTCACACCCTTCGGGTAAAACAATTTTTCCACTTTTATACTCAGCAGTATAGTAATGCATTAATGTTGGGTTGCTTCTCCAAGCATAATGAAATGTCAACAATCCACGAAGCCTGATATTCTTAATTTTTACTCCCATTCTTTCTCCCATCCAGTAAACAAAATCATTTATTGAGAGTGAATCATTGTATCTTGCCCCGGTAATCTCCCAACTATCTCCGCCACCTATTAACCTGAGTTCGAATTAAAATAAGAATCACAGAAAGTTATGTTTATGACAGATTTGTGCTGAGAATTCTGAAAAATTTTCAGTGCAAAGATGGCGTGAGCAGGACTTTTTCAAAGAATTTGGCTGCTTTTGGCATAAATTTCACCAAATCCTCTTGCAATATTGGAATATTGCAAGAGGATTTGGTGAAATTTATACTCAAACCCAGCTCAAACTGTGACCGTATTTTAAATCGAACTCAGGTTATTAATAAAACCTCCCCATTTTCATTTGTTACATATAACTTCATAAATGAATAATTATCAATCTTTTCTTGTGATTCTGTTTGTAATACAAATAGAAAAGAAAATAATAATAACTTTTTCATGACTTATTATTTTAATTAATACTTGTCTTAAAACTCTACCTTTAACTAAGACTAATCAGAGTTTGTCTATAAAATCAGCTTTTTAATGATAGAACAACTAAGCCCTGAAGTGAGCATAATCATTAGCTCGAGGTTTTAACCCCAAGAATGAGTAATAACCAACAGTTTATCATTCCAAGCATAGAAATTGAATTGGAAATGAAATTATTATTGGAATGCAATATTGATAACTTGTTTATAGTCAAACTCTAATTATAGCCTGTCTATAATTAAAGTTTGTTCAGAAAGTTCGAGTTCGAGCCAGCCTGAACGAATTAGTCGGACAGGGCTTGCGAAGTCAATAAAATAGGAGTTTGCTTTTCGTAAATGACTATTTTATTGGCAAGTGTAACAAAGAAATCGGACTTTATGGACAGACTCTAATTAAGGTCTTACCCACTCCTGTGTACGAAAGAAAAAACCAATATATCCGCGTACTTGCAGTTTGCCGTCCTCTTCCCAAATTTTGCAATCATATAATTTACCGTTATCTGGGTCTAATATACCATCGTCGCCCTCCCAAACCTCATCATCAATTTCCAAACCGGTAATTATCTCCATACCAAGAATTTTTTTTCCTTTTCTATGATCGGTACATTCGGTGCAAACTTTATTTGGGTCGGTATCGGGTTTTAACTTCACAATAGTTCCATTCAATTTCCCATCTTTTATAGTTATCTCTACAAATGATTTCATCTTTCCGGTTTCATCATCAATAGTTTTCCATATACCCGTAACATTACCTTGGGCAAACAAACCCGACATAATAAACAGTCCTGCAACAAACACAATAAGTTTCTTCATTATTTCATTTTTTAGTTAAACATTCATATAATTCTACCCTATTGCCTTACAAATTACAAAAATATTTTATTATGCAAAATGGTTTTTTAAAATAGTTGTTATTATCTGTTTTTTGTCGAGGGTTTTATTTGCATAAAAAGAGGTATAATTAACAAAAATAAACTAAGAAAAAACAGAGCGTTTCCAATTCCAAAAGCATCAACCATAAAACCGATTATAATAGCAAAAATTGCTGCAAAAAATGAATCAATTTGCGACTGAATAGACAAGCCCGTAGCTAAAACCTCATTTTTTACCTTATCGGCAGCCATCCCTGTACCTATAGGTTTACGTATGTTTTGAATAATAAAAATTATTATAAACAGAATAATAGCCCAACTGCTTTTTTCATATAATATTAGCACTCCACTTACCAAACCTGCCAATAAGCCAAAAACTAAAGTATAGTTTATTGCCCTTTCGGGAGTTTTAAACCAACTTGCCACTTTGCCCGAATGCCTTGATGAAAACGACGATATAAGATAAATAAAAAAATAAATTACCCCTATTGCAATAGCTGTATTGTTTTCAGTACTTGTATCTTTTAAAAAATAAGTTGAACCTATGGCAAGCACAATTATTGGCTGCAAATAATCTTTTAATGCCTTAAAGTACCCTTGATAGGTTGATAAATTTATAATTGTTACCCAAAGTGATTTAATTTTAAATGAAGCAACGGTATTTTTGGTAAGAAATTTGATTTTTTGCAATACGCTTCCATTATTTGTTGATTTTAAAGGCCCATCTAATGATTTTGGGTAACTCCATATTAAAATCAAATCGGCAATATATGGCAAGGTTGAAACCAAAAACACCATTCGGTAATTGCCGGTAAAAATAACAATTGCTGCTGCTATTATTGATGAAATAGCCGACCCAATTTGCGACCACGACCGGGTATGCCCATAGTACATCACCTTTTCAGACATCCATCCTTGGTTTTTCAAATAGTCAAATATCATGGCCTTGTGGGTTCCGGTGCGCATAGCATCGCCAAAACTAAAAAACAGCATAGCAATAGCAAGCCAACCAAAATTTGGTGATATATAAAAAATCACAAACGATAATATATAACCAAGAAATGAGACAATCATGGTTTTTTTGCGCCCCAATACATCAGCAATTACACCGGTTGGTATTTCAAGTAAATTAATGCTCAACTCGCGAATGGCATATAAAGTGCCAATTTGTAGAAAAGTAATGCCCTTATCTAAAAAAAAGAGCATTAGAAAAGGCTCAAAAAACTTTAAGTTCTTAAAAAAACCATAAAGGCAGAATTTGTAATATTGTTTGTTTTTTTTGAATTGAAGCATTGCTTAAATGTATAATAGTTCGTTATGTTTTTATAAGTTACAGAATTAGAGTAAGTTATGAAATTTTAAATAAAACTGCAACTATTTGATTATCAACCCTACTAGGGTTTGAAACCATTGTAGGGTTTAATATTTAACGAACCATTGAATGTAGCAATTCAATTTATAATAAAAAATTATTAGGACTTATCTCAAGGAAATCGCTTTTAAAAATTGACACAAGCTCATTATAGGTTACCAAGAGAAAGAAAATATGACATGACAGCGTGCGCCGCTCCTGTCATTGTCAAAGTACTACGCTTAATTTAATAAAGTGGAACACCTGCTACGAGAAAGGTTTGTTTTGTGCTTGAAAACATAACAATTTTTCAATAATAATTAAGAGAATAATTGCCAATAAATATCATGAAAAATGCATCTTTATTTTTTTATCTTTACGCAAATTTTAAAAAAGCTTAATTACCGTGATTAAAGGAATTGGGACAGATATTATTGAAGTTAGTCGAATGAAGAACCAGATTGAACGCGACAAAGGTTTTATTGATAATATCTTTACCAAAAAAGAAATTTTTTATTGCGAAAATTTTAAATATAAAGAACAAAACTATGCAGGCCGTTTTGCAGCAAAAGAAGCTTTTTTTAAAGCTATTGGAACAGGCTGCCGAAATGGCTTAGCTTTTAATCACATTGAAATAATTAATGATGATTTAGGTAAACCTATTATTCAATTATCGGGAAAAACAAAAGGATTTATTGAACAAATGAACGTTAAAAACATTCATTTATCAATATCACATACTAAAGAATATGCAACCGCAATAGTAATTATTGAAAATTAAATATATAAACATCACAAAACCAAATAAATATGTATAATAAAGAATTCAAAAATTTCTTGACAACAGAAATTGAAAATATTAAAAACGACGGATTATATAAAAACGAACGTATTCTTACTACATCTCAAGGAGTTGAAATAGAAACCGTAAAAGGTTTGAAAGTATTAAATTTTTGTGCTAATAATTATTTAGGATTATGTTCAGATTCAAGAGTAATGGCTGCAGCAAATTATACTTTTTTCCGCTATGGTTTTGGTATGGCATCTGTTCGTTTTATATGCGGCACACAACAAATCCATAAAGATTTGGAAAACAAGTTAAGTGAATTCCTAGGTACGGAAGACACTATTCTTTATTCGTCGGCCTTTGATGCAAATGGGGGTGTTTTTGAACCATTACTGGGAGCCGATTCTGCAATTATATCAGATGAACTTAATCACGCATCTATTATTGATGGAGTTAGACTTTGTAAAGCCCAGCGTTTTCGTTATAAAAATGCCGATATGCAAGACCTTGAAGAACAATTAATAAAAGCGAAGGATTGCAAATACAAATTAATTGTAACAGATGGGGTATTCTCAATGGATGGAATTATTGCTCCTATTGATAAAATTTGCGATTTAGCAGATAAATATGAAGCTATGGTGATGGTAGATGATTCGCATGCTACAGGTTTTGTTGGTTCAACCGGAAAAGGAAGTGCTGAACATTGCAATGCTATGGGAAGAGTTGATATTATTTCAACAACATTTGGTAAGGCCTTAGGTGGGGCATCCGGAGGTTGTATTTCTGGAAGAAAAGAAATTATTGAAATAATGAGACAACGATCAAGACCTTATTTGTTCTCAAACTCATTAGCACCAGCAATTACCGGAGCAACCTTTGAAGTGTTAAATATTTTATCAAAATCTACTAAGCTTAGAGATAAATTGGAAAAAAACACCCAATATTTCAGAAAAGGCATGAAGAAAGCTGGCTTTACCATTGTAGAAGGCACGCATCCTATAACTCCTATTATGTTAGGTCATTTACCTAATGATGCAAAATTATCTCAAGATTTTGCAAATGAATTATTAAAAGAAGGTATTTACGTTATTGGTTTCTATTTTCCTGTAGTTCCTAAAGGAAAATCACGAATAAGAGTTCAAATAAGTGCTGCTCATTCACTTGAGCATATTGACTTTGCTATTGAAAAATTCAAAAAAGCAGGTAAAAAACTAGGTGTAATCTAGAAATATAAATCAATGTCGTTTAGTTAAGCGTATTAAACGCTATCAGGGTCTTCGGACGCTGTCAGGTTTTTCACAAGCATGAAACCTTTCAGCGTTGATAAACCTGACAGCGTCAAAAAGAAAAACGTTAATTAAACGACATTGAAATATGAATATTCAATTATATTTTGAGTTGAAGGAAATTTTAGGCAATATTTCTTCAACCCATTTTTTTAACTAGTGCTTTGTAAAATAAGTAAGTGCTTATTGTTTTCAATAGTTCGTTAAATTTTGAGACCTAACAGGTTTTAAAACCTGTTAGGTCTAATTATCAGTAATATATACAATTATTTGCAATAATTTAACAAACTATTGTAATTTACAATATGCTTAAAAATACAATTCTTAAGCATGTATTTATATACCACCCATATTTTAAATATTCTATATATTTATAAACCTATTATTTTATTGCAAATTATTAATTTGAAAATTAATTATATATGACAAACATTAAATCTTATCAAGAAAGAATAAAAGATTTCAAGTGGTCAATTTCAGAAGAAGAGCTTAATTATAAAGACGGCGACAATATCAACATTGGCTGGTACTGCTCCGACAGAATTTGTAATATGGGTATGGCTAATAAGCAAGCTCTAATATGGGAAGGCCTAGGTGGAGTTGAAAAAAAATACACATTTAATGATGTTCGCTTACGAAGTAATACAATAGCTGCATTTTTACAAGAGCTCGGAGTTAAAAACGAAGATAGAGTATGTCTGTTTATGGATAAAATCCCGGAATTATATATGGGATTTATTGGAGTATTAAAAATGGGTGCTGTTGCCCAACCACTATTTTCAGCTTTTGGTGATGAATCATTGCATGTAAGGTTAGATAATGCACAAACAACAGCTATATTAACACAAAGAAAGCATGTATCTAAAATAAGAAAGATTATAGATAAGATGCCTTACCTAAAACATATTATTGTTGTTGACTGGGATGGTAAAAAAGAATTAAAAGAAAGAGAAATAGCTTTTAATATGGATGAAGCTGAACAGGTTGAGAATTTTGAAACTTTCCCAACAAAAGCAGAATCTCCATCAGTTCTTCATTATACATCAGGAACAACAGGGCAGCCCAAGGGCGTAAAACACGTTCATTATTCTCTTATTTCACAATATCTTACTACAAAATGGGTTTTAGATCTTCAAAAAGATGATATTTACTGGTGTACTGCTGATCCGGGATGGGTTACAGGAACCTCTTACGGCATAATAGGTCCATGGAGTTTAGGAATTACCCAATGTGTTTTAGACACTGGTTTTTCAGCCGATTCATGGTATAAATTCATTCAAAAAAACAAAGTAACTGTTTGGTATTCTGCACCAACAGCAATACGCTCTTTAATGAAAGCTGGTGATGACGTGGTTAAAGCAAATGACCTTTCTTCATTACGCCTTTTGGCAAGTGTTGGAGAACCGTTAAATTCTGAAGCCGTAATTTGGTCTGAAAAAGTTATTGGGCTTCCATTTCTGGATACTTATTGGCAAACTGAAACAGGTTCCATGATGTTAACAAATTATCCGGGAATGAAAATAAAGCCAGGATCGATGGGGAAACCTTTCCCGGGAATTACTGCAGCTATTTTAGATACAAAAACTTTTGAACCTATTACTGAACCCGGGAATGTCGGATTAATTGGGTTTAAACCAAACTGGCCGGCAATGATGCGTACTTATTGGAGAAACAAGGAAACTTACGATAAGAAATTCAAAAACGGCTGGTATTTACCAGGTGATAGGGCATCTATTGATAACGAAGGATATTATTGGTTTGTTGGAAGAGATGATGATGTTATTAACACAGGTGGCCATTTAGTAAGTCCTTTTGAAGTGGAATCTGCATTATTGGAACATGAAGCTGTTGCCGAATCAGCTGTAGTTGCTAAACCTGATGATGTAAATATGGAAGTTGTAAAGGCATTCGTTACACTTAAACCCGGATATGAAGCTAATGATGAGTTAGAACTAAAAATCATGAATTTTATTAGAAAGAAATTATCTCCATTAGCTATGCCACAAGATATCGAATATATGGAAAAACTTCCTAAAACCCGCAGCGGCAAAATTATGAGGAGAGTACTCCATGCACAAGAGTGGGGAGAAGAAATTGGTGATATTTCAACATTAGAAGATGATTAAAGCATTATGTTGAAATAAGTTGTACAAAATAACAAGTTTAAATAAGGAAGTTATTTCGATACAATGCCTAAACTGAACAAAATTAATTGATAACTTAAAATATATACAAATGGAAAATTTAAAAGAAACAGTTCTCGAATATGTAATTGAAGAATATGCTGATGAAGATGATGATGTGAATTTTGACACACCACTTATTTCTGGTGGTTTAGTTGACTCATTTTCCATGGTTTCATTAAAAAGATTTTTAGAAACAAAGTACAAAATTTCTATTCCTGATGATAAAGCTACACCTGAAGCATTTGATTCAGTAACCAAAATAGAGACATTAGTTTTAGAGTTTTTAAACAAATAAAACCCTCATGCGAGGGGAGCAATTATTTTCAGCAGAGCTCGCCCGCCTGAATGACATAGTCGGGCAGGCACAGAAGGGCATGTTTAATAGTCAACAACTTAACACCGTATTTAAACAAATAAAAAAGATTATGGCTTATCCAAAAAATGTACAAGATGTTTATTTGAATCAATTGAATGATATTGAGCAGGCCGGATTATTTAAAAAAGAACGTTTTATTCATTCATCGCAAGCTGCAGATATTGAGGTTGAATTCCCTGCCGGATCATCTAAAAAGAAAGTAATTAATATTTGCGCCAATAATTACCTTGGCCTATCTAGTCATCCTGCTGTTATTAAAGCTGCCCATAATGGACTTGATACAAGAGGCTATGGCATGTCATCGGTAAGATTTATATGCGGGACCCAGGATATTCACCGAGAACTTGAAAAAAAAGTTTCTGAATTTTTAGGAACAGAAGATACCATTCTATTTCCATCATGTATGGATGCCAATGCCGGAGTTTTTGAAGCAATTTTAACAAATGAGGATATTATGATATCCGATAGGTTGGTTCATGCTTCAATAATTGATGGGATGAGATTGTGCTCGGCACAGCACGATACTTTTAAGCATTCAAACATGAAGCATTTGGAAAGCAAATTGCAACTTCATGCAGATAAAAGGCTAAAAGTTGTAATAAACGACGGCGTATATTCAATGGATGGTGATACTGCTAAACTTGATGAAATTGCTGCACTGTGCGATAAATACAATGCTCTATTATTTGTTGACGAATCACACTCTTCTGGTTTTATTGGTAAAACAGGCCGTGGAACTCATGAAAAATGTGGAGTAATGGATAAAATAGACATTATAACTACCACATTTGGAAAAGCTTTAGGGGGAGCCTCCGGTGGTTGTGTTTCTGGGCGAAAAGAAATTGTAGAAATGTGCCGTCAAAAAGCCAGGCCATATCTGTTTTCAAATACAATAGCCCCGGTTGTTGTGAGTGGAGTACTTGAGGTATTAAATATTCTTTCGAAAAGTACTGAAAGAAGAGACAAACTAGAAACAAATGCAGCATATTGGAGAAAAGGCTTAACAGAAGCTGGTTTTGTTCTTAAAGATGGCGATACTCCAATTGTGCCGGTAATGTTTTTCAATGCAAAACTTTCACAAGATTTTTCTCGCGATTTATATGAAGAAGGCATATATGCCATTGGATTCTTTTTCCCAGTAGTTCCTCAGGGACAAGCCAGAATAAGAACACAGATTTCAGCTGGTCATGAAATTCATCATTTAGATAAAGCTTTGGAAGCTTTTATTAAAGTCGGAAAAAAATATAATATTCTTGGAAAAACCAAACAGGAAATTATTGATATGTACGGGATGTAATTATAAAATATTCCATAAAAAAACCACATCAGGATTTGATGTGGTTTTTTATTTATCTTTATTATTTGATTTATTCTAATGATGTCACAGCGGAGCAATTCCCCCTTAGCCTTTCAGGCAAGTTCCCCAAGGGAAGACACACCCACTTATTCGGAGCAAGTGAAGCTGTCTAAAAAGTCGGTAGTTTATGATTTTAGACATCCTCTGCCCGAAGGACGGGGGAGGAATTTAAGACTGTAAAACGTCATTTCAAGTAACATGACACTAATACCAGTTTAATATTACTTTACCACAATTCCCTTCTTCCATAACATCAAATCCTTTTTGAAAATCCTCAATTCCAAAACGATGGGTAATAATTGGTGAAAGATCCATACCCGACATTAACATCTGTTCCATTTTATACCAGGTTTCATACATTTCACGGCCGTAAATACCTTTCATGGTAAGTCCTTTAAAAATAATTGTACTCCAATCAACCTTAGTTTCTGATGGTAAAATACCAAGTAGCGAAATTTTGCCCGAATTGTACATATGTTCAACTAATTGATTAAACGCCGCTGGTGATCCAGAACACTCAAGACCAATATCAAAACCAATCATTCCAAGATCATCCATTACTTCACGAAGGTTTTCTTTTATAGGATTTACAACTCTTGTGGCACCCATTTTTTTTGCCAATTCAGCTCTATAAGGACTGGTTTCCGTAGCAACAACATAACGAGCACCGGCAAATCGAGCAATTGCAACAGCCATACTTCCAATTAATCCGGCTCCGGTAATAAGAACATCTTCACCAATTATTGGAAACGACAGTGCTGTATGGGTGGCATTCCCGAAAGGATCCATAATAGCTAACACCTCATCGGGTATTTGAGCATTTATTTTCATTACATTGCTTGACGGAACTTTTACATATTCGGCAAACGAACCATTTATATTAACACCAATACCAACTGTGGTTTCACAAATATGCTGACGCCCACGACGGCAATTCCTACAATGCCCGCAAGCAATATGTCCTTCGCCTGTTACACGGTCACCCTCCTTAAATTCGATAACCTCACTACCCATTTTGGCAACATGTCCAACATATTCATGCCCAATGGTCATTCCTACCGGAATGGTTTTTTGTGCCCATTCGTCCCATTTATAAATATGTAAATCGGTACCGCAAATGGCTGTTTTTGATATTTTTATTAGCACATCATTTGGTCCTATTTCAGGTATATCAACCTCTTGTAACCATATTCCTTTTTTTGCCTTTGCTTTTACAAGCGCTTTCATTTTGGTCATATGCTGTAATTTACTTTTAATTTATTAATCGATTTTCTTAAATCATTGTGTTAATTGCAAATGTAAATAATACCTATTAATAACAACAGTGATAAAAAACATATTTATATTATGCTTCAAATCATATTTCTATGATACTTTCAAATTAATTGAGTTAATTTTGCATATTAAAAACACATCAAATGTATAACTATTTTCAAGAATTCTTACGCAAAAAACTAGCTGGCATTGCTGATGCTGGGTTATATAAAAATGAAAAAGTAATAGTTTCTCCACAAGGACCTGAAATAAAGCTAAATTCAGGAAAAGAAGTATTAAACTTTTGTGCCAATAACTACCTCGGCTTATCAAACAATGCACAATTAATTGATGCAGCAAAAAATGCGTTAGATACTCATGGCTATGGTATGTCATCGGTACGGTTTATTTGCGGCACAACCGATATACATAAAGAGCTTGAACAAAAAATAGCTAAATTTTTTGGTACAAAAGATACAATTTTATATGCTGCTGCTTTTGATGCCAACAGTGGGGTTTTTGAACCACTTTTAAGCAAAGAGGATGCTATTATCTCTGACTCATTAAACCACGCCTCAATTATTGATGGGGTACGTTTGTGTAAAGCCGTGCGCTACCGCTATAAAAATGCCGACATGGATGATTTGGAAAATCAGTTGAAATTGGCACAGGCACAACGCTTTCGTTTAATTGTAACCGATGGCGTATTTTCAATGGACGGCAACACCCCCCCAATGGATAAAATTCTTGAATTGGCTGAAAAATACAATGCAATGATAATGATTGACGAATCGCATTCGGCAGGAGTTGTAGGTAAAACCGGCAGGGGTGTAACCGAGCTTTTTGATATAAGAGGCAAAGCCGAAATTATTACCGGCACTTTAGGAAAAGCATTTGGCGGCGCCATTGGCGGTTTTACAACAGGCAAAAAAGAAATTATAGATATGCTGCGCCAACGGTCGCGCCCATACCTTTTCTCAAACTCATTACCACCATTAGTTGCCGCAGCCGGTATTCAAATGATTAAAATGATGAGCGAAACAAATGAGCTGCAAGACAAATTGCATGAAAATACCGACTACTTTATGCAAAAAATGACAAATGCAGGTTTTTATATTAAACCCACACAAAGTGCCATTTGTGCAGTAATGCTGTATGATGCCAAACTATCACAACAATTTGCTGCAAAACTGCTTGATGAGGGGATTTATGTAATAGAATTCTATTTTCCGGTTGTACCGAACGGACAGGCACGAATAAGGGTTCAGCTATCGGCTGCACATACTAAAGCACATTTAGATAAAGCTATTGAAGCATTTACAAAAATTGGTGAAGAGTTGGGCGTGTTAAAATAGTGACTCTTAAGGACACATCTATTATATTTTTGGCAGGACTCTCTATGTTGTTTCAAATGGGTGTACGACAAAACCCCCTTTTACTTTTAATTCTCCCTCCGTCCTTCGGACACCTCCCTCAAGGGAGGACTTTTATTGCTGTCTCGGAGTTAATCTTCCCCTTGGGGAAGTGCCTGAAAGAGATGGGGAAATTTTGTCGCACCCCTTTCAAATAATTCTTTTTCATGATCTGTTTCGCACAAATAAATTATAAATTTGCCTCATATTTGCAAACTTTTATTTTTTTACTATTATTATGAAATAAATAGCTTTTTATCAACGCATTATGATTGTTTGTCAAAGAGAAGTAACATAATTTTAAATTTGAGGTATACATTATAAAAAACAATGTCATGAAAACACTTAAATTAAAAACATTAGTTGGATTATTAGCAGTTTCAATGTTGGGTTTTTCTCAAACTGCCCCAGTTGCTAGTAATGTATCAATTCTTGGCGAGGCTTTATTTAATGCTGGTGATGCAACCACGCTTACCGGATTTTATGACTTTACTGATGCTGATGGAGATTCAGAAGGAGTAAGTACCTATATATGGTATAGAGACATAGATGGAGATGGTTCTGAAGCTGGAGAAGAAATTGCTGGAGAAACAGGAATAAGATATACTATACAAGCAGCTGATATTAATGACCCGGCGTATACAATTTATTTTGAAGTTACGCCTGTAGACAATGAGGGCACCCCAAGAGCTGGAACAGCAGTATCATCTGTTTCTGGGATAGATCCTGCAACAACCACATTTTCAGATGCCACCCTCAGTAATGATACAGACGCTGCTAGTGCAAACTATTTAAATGCCTTTTTGGCTGGTAATAAATCTTATACCGCTACCAGTTCTTCTACTACAGTAATTATTTATGGTGATTTGGAACCAGTACAAAAAGGAAGTATAAGCATTCTTTCTGGAGCTACCTTAATTGTTAAAGGGCAATTTATAACAAAAGATGATTTAGACATTATTGTTGATCCTGATGCTACTTTTATAATTGAATCAGGTCTAGATGCAAGAGATGGAAGCAGCTTAAATATATCGGGAACAATGACTATTAATGGAAATGTTACCGTTGAAGATGATGCTACATTTACAATTGCTGATGGGGGAGCGTTAGATATTACTGGTAATTTAAACCTAGGAGCTGATGGAACACTAAATATTGAAGGTGATATGACTGTTGATGGAAGTTTTGATACTGGCACGGGAGCTACAATTACAGTAACATTACCAGGTACATTAGATATTACTGGTGATTTAATTGGCGATGCTAAAATTTTAGGAGATGGTCCTGTTATAGTAGGTGGTGATGTTGACCCAGCTATAAATGATAGTGGAACGGGTCAAATTCTCCCCATTGAACTAACCTATTTCAATGCTTATCACAACGACAACAATGTTACAATAAGCTGGCAAACTGCCTCCGAAGAAAATAATGACTACTTTACTATAGAACGTTCAACAGATGGAATAAACTATGAAACAGTTGGAATCGTTTTAGGAGCAGGTAATTCTTATATAAGTATAAACTATTCATATACTGACAATAATCCGGTTAATGGCGTTTCATATTATCGTTTAAAGCAGACCGATTATAATGGAGCTTTTGAGGTATTTAGTGCGGTTTCAGTTTCATATTTAAATGAAAATGATTTAAGAGTGGGGCCAAACCCTGCAATTAATGAATTTAATGTAATGATGGGTGGAACCATGGGAGCAGGAACTCTTAAGTTATATAGTATAACAGGTGCAATGGTAAAAAACATTGAAATTAATTCCAACTACACAACTATTGATATTAGCGATTTACCATCAGGAAATTATATGATGGTAATTTCAGCAAATGAAAAGCAGATAAAAAGAAAAGTAATGATTCAATAAGATACATTATATTAAATAAGAAAGGCTCCTCAGTTTTGGGGAGTCTTTCTTATTTTTAGATTCATACCATTTCATCTAAATCAATAATAATAATTCCTTAATCAATAATGTCATTTTTGGTTCAACCGATTCGGCTACACTTTGCACAGCACTGTGGGTAGTTCCATCAATATCAACGGTAGGTTTATCGGTATTGGTAATTACCGACATGCCAAAACATTTTATGCCCATATGGTGAGCCACAATTACCTCAGGTACTGTTGACATACCGGTAGCATCGGCACCCCATATTCTAAACATTTTATACTCGGCAGGGGTTTCTAATGTTGGTCCGCCACTGCCAATATAAACACCTTCTTGCAAAGGTATATCGTGCTTTTTGGCAATCTCTTTTGCTTTTACTATAAGCTCCCTATCGTAAGTTTTACTCATGTCGGGAAATCGAGGCCCTAATTCACTATTATTTGCACCTACCAAAGGATTAACCGAAAAATGATTTATATGATCGCGTATAAGCATTATATCGCCAACATTAAATTCAGGGTTCATACCCCCGGCAGCATTTGAAACAAAAAGGTATTTTATTCCCAGGTAATTTAATACCCTAATGGGAAAAGTTACCTGATTCATGCTATAGCCTTCATAATAATGAAAACGTCCCTGCATGGCAACTATTTTTTTACAACCCAGCGTACCAATTATCAACCTTCCTTTGTGACCTTCAACGGTTGAAACCGGAAAATCGGGTATATCCTTATATGGTATAATTTTATCAGCTTCAATTTTTTCACCTAAACCACCTAAACCGCTTCCAAGTACTATCCCAACCTCTGGCTTATAATTCAACCCTTCAAGTATAAAATTTGCTGTATTTTTAAATTTTTCAATCATTACTTATTAATTTAATCTGTTATTAATTATTAGCTTACTAAGTTAGAAATTATTATCATATATTAAGCAAGGTAATATTTGTTTAAATTATAAAGAAATTAATTAGCTTTGAGCCTTATTTTTAGGCGATGTATAAAGTATTTCTGTTTATTATACTATCAATATTATCATTGGGTTTAAAAGCTCAGTTTTCGGTAGGGGTACGTCAAGGATATGGTGCGCATGGCGTTTACCTTGAGCCACCGTCAATTGAAAAATACCAAACATCATACTTGCTACCTAATACAGGGTTGGTTGTAGTGTTTAATAATAAAAATAATGCCGCCCTGCAAATGGAGATTAATTATGCAAAAAAAGGCTGGCAAGAACAAGACTCCACAGTACAGGGTTCATATTTTAAGCGAACAATTAATTATTTAGAAATTCCTTTTTTTAGCCATTGGGAGATTGGCTATGGCAAAGTCAGATTATTGATTTTTGCAGGTCCTTACTTTGGCTGGAAACTCAGCGAATCAACCGATTCGGCAAATTTTTCGCATATATGGAATGAATATCATCTGTACAAACATTATGAACAAGAGATAAAGAATTTTGATTTTGGAATAAAAGCAGGACTGGGTATTAGATATAACATTACAAACCGGTTTGGTATTTACATTGATGCCCGCTACGATATACAAATTGCAGGGGGAAGTGATATTTTTGTTGATAGACCAAACGGTATTCAAGCCAGCAGACTGAAGGAAATAGGAGGTACATTTGGAATTATCTGGCATATTATTCCTCAAGAATTAAGAGATACAAAAAAGGGCTATACGCCTAAAGAGGATTTATATGAATAATAGCTTTGTAATAAATAATTATATCTTAAACTTAAATTAAGCGATTTTAAACTTTTAAAAGCATTGTCAATTTTCTTTACATACAATCCCTCATTTTAGGTTAAAAATCAGAAAGGCTAAAGATTAAAAAACCTTTAGCCTATGCTGAACTTAGCCCAAATATAAAAAAACCTACTCTACTTATTTATTAACTACTACTACTTTCAAACTTTCTAAAACAAATTTACACTAAAAAATAAATACTATTAACTTTTATTGGTTAGCAAAAGGTTAACAGTTTTTTAGTAAAAAGGATAGAGCATCGGGGAGATAACTCTAACCTTTAACTAAGCATAGAGCTTAAACGAACGAACTTTGAAACTTAAAAACTGATTTATACTACTACTAACACTATCTTTTAGCTATATTATTAATGTAAATAATTTAGTTACTAATCTTATATAAAATGTTACGTAGGGGTTTCAACAATGTTAAAATTAGAAGTTAGCAAAAGGTTAACATTTTTGATGATGTTAAGTAATAAGGTTTTCAGAATAAACAAAGTTATTTTTTTTAAGGCATAAAAGTTGCGAATAGCCACAGTTTATTTAAAACTTTTATAACGCTAAAAATAGGTAAAAGAACAAGTTAAAATGTAAAGGTTAATTCTTAACAAGCACTAAGTTGGTCTGTGTAATTAGTATGGTAATAAAAGTTATCTATTCCTCATCAATCGGAACAATTGTAATTGATAAATTTGTGCTGGCTTGGTAGGTTTTCCCGGCTTCATTCATGTCCACATCTTCTTCTTCAACATACCAAGTAACAGATACCTGTTTCTCCATAGATATAAGCACCTCAAATTTTGAAATCAGGTGAAGAATAACTTTTGATGAACTGGTATTAAAATACTCAATCCGAAAAATGATTTCGGTAATTTCCTGAGGATGTGCAATGTAATCATCAACTAACTGAAATAGTTGTTTGTAAAATTCATACGAATCAGATGGTAATGAATAACCTATAATTTCAAGTTTCCCAATTGACTGGTCAAAAGATATATAGGGCGTTTTTTTGGTTTTTTCAACAATGTAGGGTTCCATCATCTTTATGCCTTTTTTATTAAATTTATATATATAATCCTTTTACTATATTTTTAAACTTTTGTTTCATAAATTGTCCATAAAAATTAAAAACCTGAAATAAATGCCTCCAAGTTTTGCGATTGCTCAATACACAATTTTTTACGAAGGCGCGACCTCGATACTTTTACACTATCGGGGCTTTGGTTTAATACCGAGGCAATATCTTTATTATTCATGCCTAACCTAATAAATGCACACAGTTTTAACTCTCCGGCAGTTAATTCGGGGTATGTGGCTAACAACTGCTTATTAAATCCTTTATGTACTTTGTCAAACGACAGGTTAAACCTATACCAGCCATCTTCCTTTATTCGGTTATTAAACTCTTTAATTGCTTGGTTTAACCGGTTTATTGCATCTCCGTTTTTTGTGTCAATCATAGTGCTCAACTCACGTAGTTTTTTAGTTATGTCAACATTAAATTTATTGCTTTTTACAAGATAAAGTGAGCTTTCGGTCAATTCTTGGTCTTTAGCCTCAATTACCTGTTTTTGGAACTCAAAAACCATTAAAGCCGAATGGGTACGTGCAACAAGTTCAATTGGGTCAATAGGTTTTCTAATAAAATCAATTGCCCCCGCATGTAATGCCAACTGCAAATCGGTTGATGTAATATGTACTCCCGTTGCCATAATAATAGGAATATCCTTTGTTTCTTTTTTGTTTTTAATTTGTTTAATTACATCAATGCCGGTTAAATGGGGCATATCCCAATCGGTAACAATTAAGTTAGGATGTACTTTTGATGCTATTTCAACAGCATTTTTAGGGTTATTTGTCTGAAAAATATCATATTGCGGACAATACTGTTCAAAAATTGATATAAAAGTCTTTAAATTATCTATATCATCATCTATAATAAAAACCTTGTACCGTTGTTCCATAAATTTTTAGATTTTACCTAATGCCAGCTCAATTAACTCGTTAAACATTTGTTGATTGCAGTTTAAAACGCTGCCCTCAATCTGGCTGCAAAATTCCTGTAGCTCTTTGTTCTCCCTATTTATCAGTTTTAGTATATTCCTTATTTCTGTTACTTCAAAAATATCCTTTTTTTGAAGTATTTTTATGTGGGGTTGTAAAATATTCCTGTTTTCGCGAGATAAAAGAAGGTAATTCTCCTTGTCGTCATCTTCAACAATGTCAGATGTTTTTGTTTCTAAATAATTCAGCTCAATATAAAAATCTGAGCCTTTCCCAACCTCCGATGTAACACCAATGTTACCACCTTGAGCCTCAATAGCCATTTTACAATAGGTAAGTCCAATACCTGTTGACTCGGAATAACCCAATTTACGTTTTTCGCGTTGTTCAAACTTCATAAATATCTCGTCAATGTTTTTACTTGCAATACCTACGCCTTTATCAATTACATGTAGCCTAAACCTATTGTTTTTTATCGGCTCGGTACTTATTATTATCATACTGCCTTGGTCGCTGAATTTTATGGCATTTGTTAATAAGTTTACAATAATCCGCTCAAAAGATTCGCTATCAATATTTACTTTATAGTCATAATCCAATTCGGTTTTTATTTTAATGCTTTTCTCCGAAAGCACAAAGCTCATATCGGCTTTAATCTTGTAAATCAATGCATTAACAAACTGTTCTTTACACTCGGGCATAAACGATTTTCCTTCATACTTATAAACATCAAGAATATTCATTACAAGGTTCAGCATTTGCTTGCCCGATTGAAATATCACTTTCTCCTTATCGGGATAGCTATTAATTTGTGCAACATTTAATATTGTATTTAGGGGGTTCTTCAAATCATGCACAATCATATTGGTCAATTGCTCTTTAAAAGTCGAAAATTCCTGCAATTTTTTATATGCACTATTTAACTCATAGCTCTGCGTTTGTATGCTGTTGCGTTGGTCTAATACCAATTGATAGGTTTTTTCCAGTTTATTTTTACTTTTTACAAAAAAGAACCCAAATACTATAATAGATGCTAAAACTACTAATAGCATAGCCCCCACAAGCAACAATCTTTTTAGGTTTTCCTCTTTTATTTGGTTCTGTCTTATTAAGTCTTGGTTCTGTTTCTCCTTTTTTAACGATTGGTACTCTATTTCAAGTTTTTCAATATTACGTTTGCTGTAAGTATTAAAAATACTATCATTAAGCATTGCATATTTTTTGTAATAAAGCAAGGCACTGTCAAAACGACTAAACAGTTCATATGAATTATAAAGCCCCTCATAAATAACCGAGTTTAAAGCAATATCATCAATGTATTTTGATAAGGCAAGAGCTTCCTGATAATGGTTAATTGCATTTTGGTATATTTTTAATTTCTCAAAAAATTCAGCAAGTTCAAGAATACTATTTATCTGCCCGCTAATGTCTCCCAGTTCCTTATTTATTATAAGACCCTTTTGCAGATGCTCAAACCCAGATTTAAAATTTTTAAGATTTACATAAACCGATCCTATATTATTGTGTAATAAAGCTATTTTTGAGGATTTGTTTAGCTTTGTCATAACCACAAGCGATTTTTTATAGTGCTTTAAAGCCAAACTCAATTCACCCCGGCTTTCATAAACCAAACCATAATTAATATTAACAACAGCCTCACCATAAATATTTTCGTTTTGTTGCCTAATTATCAGCGACCTTCTCAAGTATTTCAGTGCTAATTCAAAATTGCTTATTTTTTCATAAATAATGGCAATATTATTAGTTGTTGAACCAATACCCCAACTGTCACCCAATCGTTCTCTTATTTTTAACGACTCATGATAATAATACAGGGCACTGTCATAATTATGATTTCTTTTATAAAGCAACCCCAAATTATTATATGACAGTGAGATTAAAACCGAATCGTTCAGCTTTAAACTCATGTTAGTAGCCAATAAAAACTGTTTTTTTGCTTTTACACGATTTTCTTTTTGTAATTCAACTAAACCAAGGCTATTTAATGCCAAGGCCACCCCACTCTCATTTTTTATTTTTTTATTTAATTTAATGCTCCTGTTAATATAGTAATATGCCGAGTCGTACCTGTTTTTTACAGCCCATACGCTACCTATTAATCCAATAGTGTTAGCTTTTAAAATATTGTTGCCTTCAGCAATAGAAATTTTAAGACTTTTTTTATAAAACCCCATTGCGCTATCGGGGTAGGCGTGTTTTAAATTATTACCCAATAAATTATAAATAATTAAACGTTCATATGGTGTATCGGTTTCTGATAATTTTTTAAACAAGGCATAATTATTTTGCGATAAAGCATTATAGGCAGTTGCCCACAAAAGGACTAATACTGTAACTGCTATTTTACTGTTAATACGCATATCTAAAACCTTTCGGTTTTTTTTAATTAACAAAATATTTTATTGCTTCATTAAGTAAAACATCTTTATTAACAGGTACTACACCAACCTTTTCGCAAACCAAGCCACCGGCAATATTTGCAATGGTAGCCACCTTATCGGCACTTAAGCCTGCAGCCAAACAACAAGCTGCTACACTAATAACAGTATCACCTGCACCCGACACATCGGCAATATCGCGTATTTGAGCCGGAATGTTATAAAACTTGCCATTTTCACTAATAAAAACTCCCAATTCAGATAAAGTAACCATTACATGTTTTACTGCCAATTGTTTTATTAATACTCCGGCTGCATTGTGCAAAGCTTTAAAGTCTCCTTTTGGAATATCGAGTTTTAGCCCTTCACAAATTTCAATAAAATTAGGCTTAAACAGCGTAACACCTTTATATTCAAGAAAATTTCTCTTTTTAGGATCAACCAATGTGGGTATATTTTTAGCATTTGCCTTTTTAACCACATAATTTATTATGCCGGGAGTAATATTCCCCTTGTCGTAGTCTTCAAAAATTATAGAATTAAAATCATATTTCAAAAATAGTTTATCAATATGGATATTAAATAGCTTTTCCTGCTCTTTGTTAATAGGCGCTGTTTCTTCATCATCAACCCTTAGTAAATGCTGGTTGCCGCCAATTACCCTTGTTTTTACTGTTGTTTTCCTTTCTGTTGAAACAATTATACCATCATGTGTCATGCCCCTTTTTTTTAAAAGACTTTTAAAAATATCCCCATTTGCATCATCGCCAATATATGCGCACATAACCGCTGTTGCACCCAATGCTCTAATGTTTAGTCCCACATTTGCAGCACCACCCAAACGGTGTTCCTTTTTTGTAACAGAAAAAACCGGCACAGGTGCTTCAGGCGAAATACGTTCTACCGCTCCCCACATGTACGAGTCAATCATTACATCGCCAATTATTAAAACATTTTGATTAGTAAAACTTGAAAAGGCTTTTAGTATAGTTTGTTTCATTTTTCAAATATAGTAAAATTGTTAATTAATCTTATCTAACCTAGTACATAACAGACTTGGTTTGTAAGTCAATTATCTAATGCAAAGATTACTAAATTCACACAACTATTTGCAGGGTCAGTTGTTTTGAATCCCACCATTGTGGGTTTTACCCGCCTGCCAAAGTTGCACGGCGGGCAGGTTGCAGCAAATAATTATCTCTTTTTTTTATACCTCGTCTGCATGCAGCAAGGTAGTTCATTAGAGTTGTATTTTTGAACAACGTAGCGCCTGCTACGTTTTATACCATTTTAAAATTAAAATTACTGGTATAATGCCGATGTAGAATCAAAACTGATATACAAATACTAATGAAGTATATCGGTAACTTTGATTCACAATCGGTATTATTCACATATCAGTAATAAAATATACCCTTGGAGCTTTCTTTTCTGTTTGAGTTATTAATTCCCATAATATTTCTATTTTTGCACCGTTAAAAGTAAAAATATAAAACATGCATCGTTTATATAAACAAAATATTATAACAAGCCTGCTCATTACCATTTTTGCATTAAATACAAACGCCCAAAATAGTGAGCTTAAACCCGAAAGTTTTCCTTTTGTATATGCTACATATTCATTTCAATCTCCGGCAGGCGACCTGCAAAAACGATTTGGGGTAAGTTCTGAAATTGGAGGCGGTGCAGGATATAAAACCTCAACAAATTGGATATTAGGAGCCGAAGCAACTTATATTTTTGGCAACGATTTAAAGGAAAACTCGCTTGTGAATATTATGAATTCAAACAACGAAATTACCAATATGTATGGCGAGCCAAGCACAATAAAAATGCGACAGGCTGGCATGCAGATAAAAGCAACATTTGGAAAAATAATACCAGTATCAAAAAATAATAAAAACAGCGGCATTTTTATACGTGGGGGAATAGGACTTCTACAACATAAAATTTATATTGAAAATGTAGGCAATAACACACCTCAGGTATTAGGCGATTACCGAAAAGGATACGACCGTATGTGTAACGGGTTGTCGCTAAGTGAGTTTATAGGGTGGCAAAATTTTAGCAATAAAGGGGGTTACCATTTTTTTGTGGGATTTGAGTTTGTTCAGGCATGGACAGAAAACCGCAGAGCTTGGGATTATTCAACCAACCAAAAAATAGAAAGTCAACGCTTAGACCTGTTATATTCAATAAAAGTAGGATGGTTTATCCCTTTCCGAAGACGTCAGGCAACCGGATATTTTTACTATTAATATGACAGAGTTATACTTTATACTATCGCTGCAATAAAATAGCTTTCCAATAAAAATATTAACTTTGTATAAAAGTAAATAAAATGGAAACTGTAAGAATCGAAATATTAAACCCTAAAGCTAAAAATATTCTAAAGGGATTAGCAGATTTAAACCTTATCAGCATTAAAAAGGAAAAAAAGCAATCCGATTTCATGGATTTATTAATAAATCTACGCATGAATTCGGATGTTGCCCCACCATTAGACGAAATAACAGCTGAAGTTGAAAGTATTAGAAGTATAAGGTATGAAGATTAGGAAAAAAAGGATTATAATTGACACAAACCTTTGGATCAGTTTCTTAATTACCAAAAATTACATAAAGCTGGATAGTTTTTTTGAAAATAAGAAAATTCAGCTTTTGTTTTCAAAGGAATTGATTGAAGAATTCTTATTAGTCACAAAACGACCCAAATTTCAAAAATATTTTTCTAATTCCGATATTGAAAAACTTCTAACGTTTTTTGATTCAATCGGAAAATTAGTAGAGGTAAAATCAGACGTTAACGATTGCCGTAATATAAAAGACAACTTTTTACTCAATCTTGCCATTGATGGTAAAGCAAAATACTTGATTTCAGAAGATAAGGATTTATTGACCTTTAAAAAGATTGAAAAAACGAAGATTGTTACAATGGCTGAATTTCTTGAAGATTTCTAAACACAAAGTATAATACTAACGTATAAATAATGACTTTTAAAGTTAGAGACCTACACTAAATATGATTATAATTTACAACATAAGCATTTGGTTTTATAGCATTGCCATAAGGGTTGCATCGCTTTTTAATACTAAGGCAAAGCAATGGGTTAATGGACGCAAAAATATTTTTTTAAATATTAGCGATGCAATAAAAGGCAATGAAAATATTGTATGGTTTCATGTATCATCGCTTGGCGAATTTGAACAAGGGCGACCGGTAATTGAGGGGTTTAAAAACAGATATCCCGATTATAAAATACTACTTACCTTTTTTTCGCCATCGGGATACGAAATACGTAAAAACTATAAAGGTGCCGACTATATTTTTTACCTCCCCATTGATTCAAAGCACAATGCTAAGCGTTTTATCAATATTATAAAACCAAAAGTAGTATTCTTTGTAAAATATGAGTTTTGGTTTCACTACCTAAGCCAGCTAAAAAAGCAAAATATACCAACCTATATTTTTTCAGCAATATTTAGAAAAAAACAACTCTTTTTTAAATGGTACGGAGGTTGGTATCGTAAAATGCTTACCTTTTTTAATAAAATATATGTGCAAAACCAAGAGTCGAAAGATTTACTTGCCAAAATAAATATTACACAGGTTGAAGTAGCAGGCGATACACGATTTGACAGGGTTTATGCATTAGCAAAAAATGCCGCCCCCATTGATTTAATTGAACAATTTGCAAAAAATAGTTTTGTTATTATTGCAGGCAGCACATGGGAAAAAGATGAGGAAATTATTGCAGAATACGCACATAAATACCCCGATAAAGTAAAATGGATTATAGCACCTCATGAAATCCACAAATCACATATCAACAAAATAGAAGCATTATTTAAATTACCCCTATTAAAATTTTCTGATGCCAATACACAAAATATTTTACAAACCAACATACTTATTATCGACAGCATAGGAATATTATCGTCGCTGTATAGGTACGGTAAAATTTCATATATAGGTGGAGGCTTTGGTAAAGGCATACATAATACATTAGAGGCAGTTACTTATGGTTTGCCCGTTATATTTGGTCCTAATTATAAACGGTTTCAAGAAGCTTGCGATTTAATCAATATTGCATCGGGTTATTCAATATCTGATTTTCATGAATTTGAAACACTTTTAAATAGCCTGCTCAATGATAAAAGCCACAGGCAAAAAGCAGGTAAATCAGCATTGCAGTATGTTGATTCTATGCGTGGAGGAACAGAAATAATACTCTCAAAACTGTTCAAATAACAGTTGTATTTAATTAATTTGCCCAATAAGAATACTCATGCCTTTTCACAAAAAAAATTGAGAAATCAACTGGATAATAAATTATATATCAATTTATTACTGAATTATCACCAAAAAATGTTAATAAGTGATTTTTAATAATATTTAGTTTAGAGTTACTTTCGCATAACAAATTTTCTGCCCTATAAGGAATTATTTAACAACAAAAAAGAATTAATAACCAGGTAAACTATTGCAAAAATGCTGACTGAAGAAATGACTGTAAAAACAGAACAAAAACAAAAAATATATTCTTATGAAGAGGCTGTAAAAGCTGCATTAGAATATTTTAAAGGCGATGAGCTTGCAGCAACCGTATGGGTAAATAAGTATGCCTTAAAAGACTCGTATGGCAGTATTTTTGAACTAACCCCTGACCAAATGCACAAAAGGCTTGCTATGGAGTTGAGCCGTATTGAAAAAAAGTACCCCAACCCAATGTCAGAAGAAAAAGTTTACCAATTACTAAAAGATTTTAAATATATAATTCCTCAGGGCGGTCCAATGACCGGTATAGGTAATAATCATCAAATTGGTTCACTATCAAACTGTTTTGTAATAGGACGTCAAACCCCTGCCGATTCATACGGAGGCGTTATGATGATTGACCAAGAACAGGTACAATTAATGAAACGGCGCGGAGGCGTTGGTCACGACCTTTCACACATTAGGCCAAAAGGCAGCCCAGTAAAAAATTCGGCATTAACTAGCACAGGGTTGGTTCCGTTTATGGAGCGCTATTCAAACTCAACACGCGAGGTGGCACAAGATGGCAGGCGTGGGGCACTTATGCTTTCTGTTTCGAGCAAGCACCCCGATGCTGAATCGTTTATTGATGCAAAAATAGAATCGGACAAAGTTACCGGAGCAAATATTTCAGTAAAAATTGACGATGATTTTATGGAGTCGGTAATTAACGGAACCCCATATAAACAGCAATACCCAATTGACTCTGATAACCCCACCTTTACAAAAGACGTAAATGCACAAGATATTTGGAAAAAAATAGTGCATAATGCATGGAAATCGGCCGAGCCCGGAATTTTATTTTGGGATACCGTAATTCGCGAAAGTATTCCCGATTGTTATGCCGATTTAGGATACAAAACAGTATCGACAAACCCTTGCGGCGAAATACCATTATGCCCTTACGATAGTTGCAGGCTTTTAGCAATAAATTTATACAGCTATGTTGATAATCCGTTTACCGAAGAAGCAAAATTCAATTTTGAACTTTTTAAAGAGCATGTTAAATATGCCCAACGAATAATGGATGATATTATTGACCTTGAATTAGAAAAAATAGATGCAATAATAGACAAAGTGGTGTCAGACCCCGAAGAGCACGAAGTAAAGCGCACCGAAACTAATTTATGGGAAAATATTAAACAAAAAGCAAAAGAAGGACGCCGTACAGGTGTTGGAATTACCGGCGAAGGCGATATGTTGGCAGCATTAGGCTTACGCTATGGCACACCAAATGCAAGTGAATTTGCTGTTGAAGTGCAAAAAACATTAGCATTATCGGCCTATAAATCATCAGTAGAAATGGCAAAGGAACGTGGCCCTTTTACTATTTTTGATGCCCAACGTGAAGTAAACAACCCTATACTTTTAAGAATAAAACAAGAAGACCCACAGTTGCATAGTGATATGATGAGGCATGGTCGTAGAAATATTGCACTATTAACAATAGCACCCACAGGCACAACAAGCATAATGACCCAAACAACATCGGGTATTGAGCCTGTTTTTTTACCGGTTTATAAACGCCGCCGAAAAGTAAACCCAAACGATAAAAATGCTAAAATTGATTTTGTTGACGATGTAAATGACAGTTGGGAAGAGTACAATGTATTTCATCATAATTTTATAACATGGCTAAAGGTTAAAGGCTACAATGTTGATGAAGTAAAAAACATGGACGACGAGCAAATGGATGAGGTAATAAAAGAATCGCCATATTATAAAGCAACCTCAAATGATGTTGATTGGCATCAAAAAGTTAAAATGCAGGGGGCTATCCAAAAATGGGTTGACCACTCAATTAGCGTTACCATTAATTTGCCTGAGGATGCCAAAGAAGAATTAGTAAGCGAACTTTATATTGAGGCTTGGAAAAGTGGTTGTAAAGGAGTTACCGTTTATCGCGATGGTTCACGCTCGGGTGTATTGATATCAAATAAAAAAGACAAAAAAGCACCACAACTGGCAACAATCAAACGCCCTAAAATACTTGAGGCGGATATTCTTAGGTTTAACAATAACAACGAAAACTGGATTGCATTTATTGGTATTCTTGAAAACAGACCGTATGAAATTTTCACCGGTCTTGCCGAAGATGATGTGCTACCAATTCCAAAAACAATTGAAAGAGGAAGGATAATCAAAAATATAAACGAAGAGGGCAGTACACGTTATGATTTTCAATACGAAAACAAATATGGCTACAAAACTACTGTTGAAGGGCTGTCGCACAAATTTGCCCCTGAGTTTTGGAACTATGCCAAATTAATTTCAGGTGTATTAAGGCATGGTATGCCAATAGCTCAGGTAGTAGCTTTGGTTGATTCGTTAGAGCTTGATTCGGAAACCATTAATACTTGGAAAAAAGGTGTAGCACGCGCCTTAAAAAGATATGTTGAGGATGGGACAAAAGCAAAAGAAGGCACAATTTGTCCCGAATGTGAACATGAGAATACAATTATTTATCAAGATGGTTGTCTTACATGCTCAAATTGTGGGTATTCAAAGTGTGGATAATTTTCTTTAACAAATACAAATATTTGAAACTGGGGCTATGATAAAGCCCCTTTTTTAATATCTTTAAACCTTAAAAAGAGCATATGCGTAAGATTATAGCTTATCCATTAACAATAATCCATTATTTTTTAATGATCGTATTATTAATAAGTCTTCATCCTATTCAGGTTATTGCCTATAATCTTTTTGGATACAAATCTCATAAAACAGTAGTTGATTTGATAAACTATTTATTTGTTCAAAACTTACATGCACTTTTGTGCCATTTTACATATCATGGTTTTAACAACTTACCAAAAAACGTGCCTCTAATAATAATATCAAATCATCAAAGCATGCACGATGTTGCACCCATAGCATGGGGTTTTCACAAACACCATCCAAAATTTATTGCAAAAAAAGAGTTAGGAAGATACTACCCAAGCATATCGTACAACTTACGCAAAGGTGGTTCTGCTATAATTAACAGAGAAAGTGGGGCGCAGGCAATAAAAGAAATTTTTAGATTAGGGAAAAATATGGAAGAAAAAAACTGGTCGGTTTGTATTTATCCCGAAGGAACACGTAGTAAAAACGGAAAATTAAACGACTTTAAACCAGCCGGATTTAAAACACTATTAAGAGCCGCCCCCAGCGCATTAATAGTACCAATGGTAATTGATGGTAATTATAAATTGCACAAATGGGGTCAATTTCCTCTAAACTTTGGAATAAGAATAAAATATACTGCACTAAAGCCAATGCATAGGGGTAACCTAACGGAAATAGAATTGTTGGAAAAAATCAAAAAACAGATAAATCAACACCTTGGTTTAGGTAATAATTAGTAGTTTTATCAGTAAAATCTACCCAATGCAATATACTTACATAAATATTAAGCAAAAAAAAAATATAGCCTGTTTATACTTAAACAGACCTGATAAACTCAATGCCATCTGCTTTAAAATGGTTGAAGAAATTTACCATGCTGTATCAACAATTGACACCATTAATAATAGGGCACTTTTTATATTTGGAGCAGAAAAAGCTTTTAGTGCCGGTGGCGATTTAAAAGAGATGCAACAGCTTGAGCAAAAAGAAGCCGAACACCGAAGCAACTTTATTCATAAAACTTTTTTATTGATTCGAAACCTTGATATACCTACAGTTGCATTTATTCAGGGAATTTGTTTTGGAGGTGGTCTGGAGATAGCTCTGCATTGCGATATCAGGATTTGTGATAATACAGTCCGTTTTGCTTTTCCAGAAGTAAAATACGGAATAATACCCGGTGCCGGAGGTACTGTTCAGTTTCCTATTCAAGTTGGAGAATCGGCAGCAGCATACTATTTGCTAACAGGCGATGAATTTAACCATGACACTGCTCAAAAAATAGGACTAGTTCAAAAAGTTGTGTCCTCAGCAAAATTTAAACATGAAATTGATAACCAAATAGCTTTTTATTCTAAAACAAACCCCGATAGCTTAAAAGCTATTAAACAGACAATTAAACTATCAAGAAAATCAGATTTAGATACCCAATACAGTACAGAAGCAGAACTTTTTTCGAAACTGCTGTTTAAAAATGGGAAATTGAGTATTGGAGAGAATTTTATAAAAAAGCAATAAAAATGCACGTAAATTATATATTTAGCGGATACGGCTTTGTTACCGGAAAATACAAGGTTACGAATAATGATATTGACAAGGCTATTGATGCCGGTTTTTTTACCGGATTGGATAAAAAAAGGATAGAAAACTCTGAAAAATACCAAGAGTTGCTTAAAAAATTTTCTAATGCAACAGCCTTTGACTATATGGCCGAGCATATGATGGGATTTAGAAAAAGATATCATGTAGTGCCTTTTCCGCCAAGGGCAAAAAATTATGATACGGCACAAACCAGTTTAGATTTGTTGGTTGAAGCTATTAAGCAGGCACTTGACAATTCAGGCGTACATGCCGATGATATTGCAACATGGATTATAAGTACAGCCACACCGCACGAAATGGCACCGGGTATTGCCGAAACTGCCAAATGCTACTTTACAAAAATTGACAACCGCACCCCAACTGTTACCACAACATCGGCTTGTGTAGGATTTAATATAAATGTTGAGAGAGCTGTTAATTACCTTAAAACACACAGTAATGCCAACCATATTGTAGTTGCCCATACCGAGGTAATGAGCAGTTTACTGTTAGAAGATAAAGACTTTGTACCCTTTACCACTTTTGGCGATGGAGCTGCGGCAGTAGTTATTAGCAGAGTAAAATCGGATAAAAAAGAAGGTATTATTGATGTTGTAAATTATGAAGATTTGGCAATGGTTGATTTTTTAGGCTCCGACAGAAGCGGGAATCTGATTATGGAACCCCGCAGGGTTAAAGCAAGGGCTGTTCCTAATATTGCAACAGCCGCAACCGAGCTGCTTGAAAAGGCTAAATGGGACAAAGATGACATCAACATTTTTATCCCGCACCAAACCGGAAATGCAATTGTTCATGAGGCTGCCGAAAAACTGCAAATGCCATTAAAAAAAGTATTTCAAGATATACAGCTTGACTACGGTAATTTATCGGGAGCTTCTATACCTGCATCAATGGCATATCTTGATAAAAAAGGCAAACTAAAACCGCAAATGAAAATTATAACCTCGGTTACAGGGCTGGGTGGCGAACTTGGTGGTTTTTCATATATAGTACCCCATTTTGAAAAGTTTAAACCTAAAACCAACGACTTAAAAGATAAAACAGCTTTGGTAACAGGATGCACCGGAGGTTTGGGTGGTGAAATATCAAAACAGCTTGCCGCAAAAGGATGTCGTGTTTTTTTGCATTACAACTCAAACAAAAAAAAGGCCGAAAAACTATTGGCCGCACTTGATAACCAAGAGTTAAACCATAAAACAATAAAAGCCGATTTTAGCCAATATGCCGAGGTTGAAAGTCTTGCACAAACAATCATAAAAGAGACACGGGAACTAAACTATCTGGTTCATACAGTAGCAGCCACCGGAAGTCTGAATAAGGCATCGGAAATAACAAATGACGAAATGCGTTTTGTTGATAAGGTTAATTACACAAACCCTGCAAAACTTACCGAGCTGCTGACCGATTATTTAACCGAAACGGTTATGTTTACAGGCTCTATTGCCCAAGATGCCCAATTTAGCGGCTCATCAGCATATGTTGCATCAAAAAGGGGGCTGTTTGGATTTGCCGCAGGGTATGCACGCAATAACTACCCAAAACTTAAATGCATTTACTACATACCGGGAATTATTGACGGAGGAATGACAGAGGTGCTAAACAGTACACAAATAAATGCATCGATGTTAGCGGTAGGACAGGAAAAACTCATCCCGCTAAAGGAAATTGCCAACCGTATGGTACGCTCGCTGTATATTCCAAAAGTAACTAAGGTGCGCAGCCATTACAATGGGGTTTTGGTTGTACGCAAAGATGGGTATAGTAAGTATTAGTATAATAAAGTATAAATAATCATAAATCGTTAACCAAAAATGATATGATTACAAAATAATACTGTACAATTAACAAAATAAGAAATTAATATAATGGAAAGCTATATATTTTCAGGAATAGGACACTCAGCCGGAAAATACCCCGTTACCAACGAATATATTGCCGATGCAATACGTAAAGGTCTGCTACGGGGTTTTGATGAAAAGCGCATGGCTAAAAGCAAAAACTATATTGCCTACAAGGAGAAAAATCCGAAAATTGGAGCATTCGACTATTTTGTGCGCGAAAAAATGGGCTTTAATATCCGAAGGCACGTAACACCTTTTCCTCCTACCAAAAAAAAGCTTTATTATGCCGAATCGTCACTTGAGCTTGGTGTAAAAGCCGTTGATAATGCTTTTAAAGATGCAGGTATCACACCAAAAGAAATTGATGCATGGTTTATTAGCACAGTGTCGCCGCACCAAAAAGCGCCGGGCATTGCGGCATCTATAAAATCGCATTTTGTGGGGTTTAACAATTTTAAGCCAACCTTTACCATAACATCGGGTTGTTCGGGTTTTAATACCAACCTTGAACTTGCTATTGAACATTTTAAAACACACCCCGATGCCAAGCATCTTGTTGTGGCACATACCGAAACAATGTCGTCGTTTTTAACCCAACGCGTAAAGTTTGTGCCATTTGTAACCTTTGCCGATGGTGCTGCTGCTATAATTTTATCGAGGGTTGAAACAGAAAAACCACAAGGCGTATTGGCAATAAATAATTATCAGGATATGCAAATGATTGATTTTGTTGGCGTTGACAAAAACTGGAATTTGTATATGGACGATACACTAATAAAAGACAGAGCAATAGAAAATATTCAGGTGGCAGCGCGCGAAGTAATGGAAAAAACAGGATGGAAAGTTAATGAACTTGACCTTTGCGTGCCACACCAAACCGGAAATGCTATTCTTTACCCTGCTGCACAAAATTTGGGGTTAACCCCAAAACAGCTATATTTAGATGCACAACACGAATATGGAAATATTTCGGGAGCCACCGTGCCTATTGCCTACTCAATGCTTAATGAGCAAGGCAAACTTAACGCGGGCATGAAAATAGTTAGCCCTATGGCCGGTGTAGGTGGTAACTATGGTGCATTTACCTATTTGGTGCCTGATAAAAAATACCACAATAAAAAACTCGACTACCTTTTTAAAAACGATTTAAAAGGCACTACTGCATTGGTTTTAGGCGCAAGCGGCAGACTGGGTTCTGAAATTGCCCTTGACCTGATAAAACGAGGGGCAGATTTAATTCTGCAATACAATAAAAATAAAAAAGTTGTTGAAGAATTAGAAAAACTAGCATTAACTAAAGGGTTGAAAATTAAAATCTATAAGGCCGATTTTTTTGATGATGCCCAAGTAAAAGAGTTTATTGAAAAACTGACCTGTAATAGTAAAAGCTATAACTTTTTTATAAATGCTGCCGGAGTTTTATTAAGCCGCAAACCCGATAAAGTTGGTATTATCAACCACTATGTCCCATTACAGATTTTTAAAGCAATTTTTTCATGTCTAAAAGGTACTGCCCTATTTGTTGGTGCTGCTGCCGAAGATATTAATGTTGCTGAAATACAACCGTTTATTTCGGCAAAACGTAGCCTACACGGTGTTTTAGCAAGTATGAGCGGCGAAATAGCCAAATCGGGCAATTATTTAGTTTGGTATATTCCCGGCATTTTAAATGGTGGCATGCTGCAAAATGTTGATGCCAAAGCACTATACCGTTTCTCAGTTGAAATTGGACAAGAAAAGCCTCTTAATATTAAAGAGACAGCTATTAAAATAGTAAGCTCACTATATATACCAAAGGTTGAGGGCACACATCACAATTATGAAAATGCTATGGTTGTTAGGCGCGATGGCTATCAATTAGAGGTTGATATTTAAAAAAATGCAAGCGTTTAAAGATAAAAGAGACGCCACTTAGCGGTTTTGAACCTCTAAGTGCCAAACTTTTGGAGTAAACCTACTATTTAAAAACCAACATCGACATTTTATCAAAATCAAAAGCCTCATTGGCTACCTCCAACAACTGTTTTGTTGTAATAGCATTTATCATTTTATACACCTTATCCAACGAGTCAACCTTGTTAAACAATAAATAACTACGGCCAATATTAAGCATCAAACTCGATTTATTTTCAGAACCAATTGCCATTTGTCCCATCAGTTGTTTTTTTGCACGCTCTAATTGCAATATCCCCAACGGTTTATTTTGAAGTTGTTTTATTTCGTGGTTAATGATTTTTAAACTCCTTTCAACTTTTTCCTTCTCGGTACCAAAATATATTCCAATAATTCCGGTATCGGTATAGGGGTTATAAAACGACTCAATGTTATAGGTAAAGCCGTGTTTTTCGCGCAATGCCAAATTAAGCCTCGAATTCATTCCGGGTCCACCCAGAATATTATTTAGCAATTCAAGCGGCAACCTTTTCTTATCTTTTATTGAATATGCCCTGTTTCCCATAACACAATGGGCTTGATAAGTGTCTTTAATCACCTGTTTTGTTGATGCCTTATAACCATTAAGTACTTTTCGGCGGTTTTTTCGTTTGTTCTCTTCAAATTCGCCAAAATATTTCTCAGCCCACTTTTTTAATGCTGAAAATTTAACATCGCCCACCGAGCAAATTACCATTTGGTTTGTATGGTAGTTGTTTTTAATAAAAGTAAGCAGGTTATTACGGTTATACTTTTTTAATGATTTAGGCTCGCCCAAAATATTGCGCCCAATGGGATGCCCTTTAAATATCAGCTCTTCAAAATCGTCAAAAATCAAGTCGGCAGGACTGTCCTTATACGAGTTTATCTCGTCAAGAATAACCTCTTTCTCTTTTTCAAGTTCTTTTTCAGGAAATGATGAATTGAACAGTATATCGGCAAAAAGCTCCATTGCCCTAACATAATACTCCTTTAAAAAGGCGGCATAAATTGTGGTCTCCTCTTTTGTTGTATAAGCATCAATCTCTCCACCCACATTCTCTAAACTGCTTATAACATGATATGCTTTTCGTTTATGCGTACCCTTAAAAATAACATGTTCAATAAAATGGGCAATCCCATGCTCTGACTCTTTCTCGTCGCGCGAACCGGTGTTAATAACCACTCCTAAATGCGCTACTTTCCCATCAGCTTGTTTGTGTATTACCCTAATGCCATTGTTTAAAGTAAAATATTCGTATCCCTTCATAACCAACCATCATCTTATTTATTTGCTGCCGGCAAAAGTATAAAATTATTCTTAATGTGCCTCCATCCAATTTTTACCATACCCAAAATCAACAGTTAAGGGTATGCTAAGACTTGCTGCATTTTCCATTTCATAAACAACAATCTCCTTAACTTTTTCAAGTTCGGTTTTCAATACATCAAATACCAATTCATCATGTACCTGTAAAATCATTTTTGAGGAGATCCCTTCATTTTTAAACCTTTTTTGAATATTTATCATTGCTATTTTAATAATATCAGCGGCAGTACCCTGTATAGGTGCATTTATAGCATTCCTTTCGGCAGCACCACGCACTATTGCATTATTTGATTGTATATTAGGCAAATACCTGCGCCTGCCAAAAATGGTTTCGGCATATTCGGTTTCTCTTACCATTTTAACACTTTCATCCATAAAGTTTTTTACTTTAGGGTAGCTAATAAAATAACTATCAATAATATTTTTTGCCTCGCTGCGTCCAATATTTAGGTTTTGCGCCAACCCAAAAGCCGAAATTCCGTAAATTATACCAAAATTTGCCCCTTTGGCAAAACCTCGCTGCTCGCGCGTAACTTTGCTTTTATCTATTTTAAAGATGCGAGCGGCAGTATCAGCATGAATGTCTTTACCATTTTTAAAAGCCTCAACCATGTTTTCATCTTGGCAAAGGTGTGCCATTAAACGCAACTCAATTTGCGAATAATCGGCTGCAAACAAAACGTACTCATCGTTGGTAGGAATAAAGGCTTTTCGTATTTCGCGCCCACGTTCCTCACGTATTGGTATGTTTTGCATATTTGGGTTGTTTGAGCTCAAACGTCCTGTGGCTGTAATAGTTTGATTATATGAAGTGTGTATTTTATTGGTTTTTTTATGTATTAGAATAGGCAATGCATCAACATAAGTTGTAATTAGCTTTTTTAACGAGCGGTACTCCAAAATATCATCAATAATAGGATGTTTGTCCTTTAATTTTACCAACACCTCCTCGCCTGTTGCATACTGTTTTGTTTTTGTTTTTTGTGCATTTGCAACAATCTTCATCTTATCAAACAACACTTCGCCCAACTGCTTTGGCGATGATATATTAAACTCCATGCCTGCATGTTTATAAATACTCTGCTCAACCGTAATTGTCTCTTTTTTTAGCTGCACCGAATAGTTTTTTAACCCTTCATTGTCGAGTTTAATCCCCTGATACTCCATATCGGCCAAAACAGATAACAGAGGTATCTCAATATTTTGGAACAGCTCAACCATTTTTGCATCTTGCAACTGTTTGTGCAGTGGCTTAACCAATTGTAAAGTAATATCGGCATCTTCGCAGGCATAATCCTTTATTTTATCAAGTGCCACCTGTGCCATGCTCATTTGGTTTTTTCCCTTTTTACCAATCAGCTCCTCGGTTTTAATTGTATCGTATTTCAAATAATGACGGGATAGTGCATCTAAGTTATGGCGCTGTTCGGGCTCAATAAGGTAATGGGCAATCATGGTATCAAACATTGGTCCTTTTACCTCAATATTATAGTTCATTAGTACCATAATATCGTATTTAAGGTTTTGCCCCACTTTTATTATATCCTTATTTTTAAAAAAAGGCTTTAACTTTTCTAACTTTTTAATTGTTTCGTTATGCTCCTGATTAAATGGTATATAATAAGCTTTACCTTTACTAACCGATAAAGCTAAACCAACCAATTGCGCCGAGTGAATTGTTAACGATGTTGTTTCTGTATCAAAACACACTTCGTTTTGTTTTAACAGTATCTCAAGTAATTTGTCTATCTCCTCATCAGTTTGCACCAAATTATATTCAACTTTTTCGGTTTTAATGCTTTTTAAGTCTTCCTCGGGTTCTTCTGCAACAGCATTGCCGGTAGTTTCAAACATATCAAAAAGTGAACCCTGAACCGGAGCCGGAGCCTGTTTTTTTGTGGTAGTGGTTGTGGTTGTAGTGCCGGTTCCCAGCACCCTGTTAACCAAATTGCGAAATTCGAGTCTTTGAAACAGCTCTTTGATTTTTTCGGCATTTGGTTTTTCATATTCCAAAGCTTTTTCATCAAACTCAATGGGTACTTTTGTTTCAATGGTAACCAATTTTTTCGATAGCAGCACTTGCTCTTTAAAGTCAATCATGTTCTGTTTTTGTTTCCCTTTAAGAGTATTAATATTTTCATAAACACCCTCAATTGTGCCAAAATCTGCAATAAGCTTCTCTGCTCCTTTTGGACCAACTCCCGGACATCCGGGTACATTGTCTGAGCTATCGCCCATAAGCCCCAGCAAATCGATAATATTATTTGGTGTTACCTTAAACTTTTCAAGCACTTTTTCAGGTGTCCAAAGCTCTGGTTCATTTCCGCCCCGAGCGGGTTTAAACACAAAAACCTTATTGGTAACCAGCTGAGCATAATCCTTATCTGGCGTCATCATGTAAACATGAAAGCCACTGCTTTCGGCTTTTTTAGCAAGTGTTCCAATTACATCATCGGCTTCGTATCCTGCCACCTCTAGCACCGGAATATTGAAAGCTTCAATCATCTCTTTAATATATGGAATTGACTGCCTCATATCCTCGGGCATAGCCTCTCGGTTTGCTTTGTACTCCTTATACATTTTGTGCCTAAAATTTGGTCCTTTAGGATCGAACACCACGCCAATATGGGTAGGTTGCTGTTTGTTTATAACATCGAGCAACGACATTGCAAACCCAAAAACAGCCGATGTGTTTTCGCCTTTGGAGTTAATGCGGGGGTTTTTAATAAAAGCGTAATACGACCTGTATGCTAATGCATAGGCATCTAACAAAAAAAGTTTTTTTTCAGCCATTTTATATTGATTCTAAAGTTAAAAAAGTAAATATAATGAAAACAAATGTTCAAGGTTAGATTTTTATTTGACGTTTTCAGGCAAGCACAATTTAAATGTTATCAGAAGCAAACCATTCGGCATATGATGTTTCTGTTTCATATAACCTTAGGCTGTGTAACTCAATATTGGAAGGCAAAATTGGCCTTATACGTCCAACAAAATCATAAACCATGTTTTCGCATGTGGGCTGGTAATCAACATAAATTGTATTATCAAACATTTCATGGCCATATTTGCGATTGCTAAAACCTGAACTTTTATTAATTACAAGGGCATGGTCAAAAACCTCAACAATTTCTTTGTATATTATAACCTTTAAGTCGCCAAAATCAATCAGCATACCAAGTTTAGGGTGGCTTTTTTCTGCTATTGGCGTACCAATAACTGTTACAAAAAGTTTATATGAATGCCCATGGATATTTTTGCAAAGCCCATCGTAATTATAAAGCGCATGCGCCATTTCAAAATTAAACTCTTTGGTAACTCTAATTATTGCCATGGTAATTTTAACTTATACAATTTTATTAAAGAATTAAATGCAAAATTAACAAATTTATGCCACTATTACTTTTTATTTGGGCTTTAAGTCTAATAATTATACGCCATTTTACTATATTTATAAATTAATTGTATTTGTGTCATATTATCAATAAAAATTTACCTTATGAAATATCTTTTTTTTCTACTGTTTTTAGTGACTATAGCCTTTTTTATGGGCTGCTCAAATTCCAATAATAAAAATACAGCAGATAAAGAGCAAAAGTTTGATGTGTCTCTTGACAATAATGAAATTGATACTACAAGTTTGCCAAAAGACAAAAGAAGCGAAGATGTGGTTTTTTATAATATGTTTTCGCCATTAGATTTGGATAAAGTAATTGATAAAAAAAGCTCATATTATAATTCAGCTTATATAAATTCATTAGATAATATAACTAAATATGCATTAAGTCATAAAATTGCATTAAATATTGGAATTTATGGAGCCGATTTGTCGTATTTGTGGATGTTTGAGCAAAATCAACAAGCCATGTCATATTTATCGGCAATACAACACCTAACCTCAAAAATAGGCATACCAAATAAATTTGTTGAATTAACCATGAAATTGGCTGAAAGCAGCGCTGATGATATGGACTCTTTAATAATAATTGCAAGAGACGCCTATTATGCTACCGACAAATTTTTAAAAGGTAGTGAACGCGAAAATTCTGCTGTTTTAATATTACTTGGCGGATGGATTGAAACACTGCATATTGCAGTAAACATGTATAATGAGCCAAACTCGAAGCTGGCAGCCAAAATTATTACTCAAAAATACTCATTGGCAAGTTTAATAACAATGATTCAAAACTGCCAAGATGATATAGTGATGTCAGAATATCTTTTACTTATGAAAAAACTAAATGGGAGTTTTAAAAAGCTTGAATCGCAACTTAACCATGAAGATATAGTAATAGACACTGTTAATAAGCGCATTACAATTAAAGATACTGACAATGTAAAAATTGATCCAAGTCAATTTACCGAGATTAAAGGGCTAACATCACAAATTAGAAATCATATTATAAAATAAATTTCATATTTTTGAAGTAACAAACACCAATTTAGTATGTTAATGAATAAACATTTTTACATAATCATAATATTCATGCTTTTATTATTTGTTTCTTGTAATCAAGCAAATAAAGAGCAAATAAAAAAAGCTGAAATAAACCAAGAGCTTGAAAAAGAGGAAGGTACTGTTTCGTTTGTTCCCGAAAATTATAAAAATGAAGATATCGTTTTTTATAATCTGTTTTCGCCTGTTGAATTAACCTATTTAGTTTCAAAAAAAGAATCGTACTTCAACTCATCATTAATTAACCCTATTAACAACATTACCAAATACACCGAGAGTACCAAAATTGCACTTAACCTTGGGGTTTATGGAGCCGATATAAGTTATTTATGGATGTTTGACCAATCGCAGCAATCGTTGTCGTACCGTGCTGCAATTCAAAGGCTTACAAACCAACTTGAAATACCCCACGAATTTGTAAATTTTACATACGATGAGGCTGAGAGTAATTCGCAAAAATTTGACTCGCTTGTTTTTATTGCCAAAGTAGCCTATAATAAAACCGATATCTTTTTAAAAAAGTGTGGAAGAAAACACTCGGCAAGTTTGATATTGTTGGGCGGATGGATTGAGACCCTTTATATTGCCACAAATATGTATGAAGAAACCAATTCAAAATTACTTGGTAAAATTGCTATACAAAAATTTTCACTCAATAGCCTTATCAGCCTTATGCAACAATCGCAAGACAATATTAATGTGTCGGAATATCTTTTACTGTTAAAAAAATTAAGAAAAGCTTTTGATAATCTAAATGTACAATTCCCATCCGAAAGCCTTGTTATTGACACAACTACAAAGCATATTAAGCTTAATAATTCTGAAATGTTAAATTTAAATAATGATGATTTCTCTGAAATTAGAAAAATAACCAGGCAAATCAGAAACCATATTATTAGATAATACTCTAACCTTGATAAACCAGAAAAGAGTTTAAAGTTAAAAGTATATTAAAGTGCCTTAAGTTGAAGTACTATAACAACTTTAGTTTACTGTTTACTTTAGCTGCAAAGCGTAAAAAACTTTGAAGTAAGCATTTGTAGCAGTATTGTGCAATACGGAACTGTAAGAGATTTTTATTTAGATTTTTAGGTAAAAATTAAGCCTTCCCAAAAAACATAAAAATTTAGCTGTTTTTTTTCTTTTATATTTCTAAATATAGTTATTTTGGCATCACTAAAATAGCATAAAATGAACTATACTTTACTTGATTTTTTAACCTTAATTGGTGCACTCGGGTTATTCCTTTACGGAATGAAATTGATGAGCGAGGCATTACAAAAAGTTGCAGGTAGCAAACTCAGGAATTTCTTGGCTGCTATGACATCGAACAGGATAAAGGGTGTTTTTACCGGAGTGCTTATTACGGCCGTAATACAATCGTCGAGTGCCACTACCGTTATGATAGTGAGTTTTGTTAACGCAGGGTTACTTACCCTAACCGAGTCGGTGGGCGTAATAATGGGCGCAAACATTGGCACAACTGTAACCGCCTGGCTTATTTCAATACTCGGCTTTAAAGTTAAAATGAGTGTATTGGCCTATCCAATTATTGGTATCGGGTTTCCTTTTATATTTTCAAAAAAGGCAAGGCATAAATCATGGGGGCAGGTATTAGTGGGTTTTGCACTATTGTTTATAGGTTTAGAGAGCCTAAAAACCAGTGTACCAAACATTGGAGATAATCCAGAGATTCTTGAATTTTTAAGGAATTTTACGGGAATGGGCATAGGATCAAACTTGATTTTTTTGGCCATTGGCACAATTATGACTGTTATTATACAATCGTCGAGCGCAACAATGGCTTTAACATTGGTTATGTGTAATAATGGTTGGATAGATTTTGAGACGGCTGCCGCCATGGTACTTGGCGAAAACATAGGAACAACAATTACAGCAAACCTTGCGGCCACAGTTGCAAATTCAACTGCAAAACGAGCTGCACGGGCTCACTTGGTTTTTAATATTGTAGGTGTAATTTGGGTGCTTTCTATCCTCCCTTTTTTCTTAAATGGTGTTGACAGGGTTATTTTAACCACATCAAGCAAATCTGCATTTTATAGCGCCGCAGCTATTCCAATAGCATTATCACTTTTTCATACCTTTTTTAATGTGGCCAATGTTTTACTGCAAATATCGTTTGTAAAATACATTGTTCTTTTTGTTGAAAAACTAATTCCTGTAAAAGAAGATGAACAGGAGTTTAACCTAAAATATATTAAGTTTGGTATGCTTAGTACAAATGAACTGTCGTTGATACAGGCAAAAAAGGAGATTGTTTTATATGCACAACAAACAAAAAAACTATTTGGGCGGTTATCAAATATGCTAAACGAGAAAAAAGAACGCCATTTTAACAAACTGTTTGATAAGGTAGATAACGGCGAAAACAAAAGCGACGAGATGGAAATAGCTATAGCTAAATACCTTACAAAAACTGCGGAAGGTGAATTGAGCAAAAGCTCATCGAAAAGGATAAGCTCAATGCTGGGCATTATTGATGAAATTGAAAGCATGGGCGATTCATGTCTAAATATTGCAAGGGCAATGAGCCGTGCACGAGGTAAAAAGGATAAATTTACTACTGAATTAAAAGAGAAGCTCGTTAAAATGTTTGGTTTGGTTAATGAAGCCTTTAATATTATGATTGATAACCTTGACGAGCATCACTATAAGGTAAATAATGTACGGGCAAAAAAAATTGAAACAAAAATAAATAACTACAGAAACAAGCTAAGGGAAAAGAATATAAATAACATTGAAAAAGATAAATACTCGTACCAAACAGGTACATTATATAAAGATATTTTTTCGGAGTCGGAAAAGCTGGGTGATTACATCTATGATGTTACCCAATCAATTGTTGATTCGGTAGTTTAAAGTTTGCAAACCCATAGTTTAAAGACTCGTTTTATTTCGACCTTGCACAATTTCTATGGTAGATTTTTTATATACCTCCATGGTAGGTTTTTCCAGTAATTACCGGCGTAATCAATGCCCACACGCACATCGGTTTTGTATTTTACCTCTAATCCGGTATTTTCAACCCAAATGCTGTTTGATGTAAAAAGGTTTTGCTTATTAAATGTTTTATCAATTTTAAGTAACTTGCTTACCTTGCCGGGTCCAATAACATTATGAATTCCCCTGATTAAAACAGCCTGAGGATTATCAACTTTTGCAACAACAAAATTAAGCATATAGTGAATACCATATATAAGGTAAACATAAACATGACCTCCCTCCATATACATAACCTCAGTCCGTTTTGTCCGCCCTTTGCGGGCATGGCATGCTAAATCCTCCTCGCCCCTATAAGCCTCAACCTCCGAAATAACAAACCTTGCCGTTTTGCCATTGGCAAACTGCCTTACTATTGTTTTACCAAGTAAATCGGGGGCAACCTCCAAAACATCGCGGTTAAAAAAGTCCTTTGTAAGTTTTTTGTTATTGCATATCTTTTTTTGCATCTATTTTAAATTTGTCTGCTCTATTATGCAAGTGTGCGAATTAATGAACTTCCCTAAAATCCACAAGAACAAACTTGTTAACTTACTAATCATTGGATGACTGCTTTGCAAAAATATGCGTAAACATGAATCTATCTCTATAATAATCAATAAGTCATCCGATAACTTGCTGATTTGAGGGTAATATAAAATTCGTGGGCATTCGTGTTATTTGTGGATAAAAACAATCCGCTTGCAGATTTATGGACTTCGCAAATAGCCTAATACTCAATTTTACCCTCCATATCTCCCCACTTTTTAAAAGCCTTTATAGCCTCATTGGGCAAAAGCTGCTCAAACATGATTTTCCTTTTTTTAATAGGCAATTCAATTTCATCATATATAAATGAATCGTCAAATCCATAACTACCGGCATCAATTTTACTATTACCGTAATAAACCTTTTCAATATGTGCCCAATAAATAGCACTTAAACACATTGGACAAGGCTCGCACGATGTGTAAATTGTGCATCCTGCAAGGTTAAAAGTATTTAGATTTTTACATGCTTTACGAATGGCATTTACCTCGGCATGTGCTGTTGGGTCGTTGTCGTTTGTTACGCTATTGGTTGCTGTTGAAATTATTTCGCCGTTTTTTACAATTACTGCTCCAAAAGGGCCTCCCCCCTGTTTAATGCTATCATTTGACAGTTTAATAGCAAAAAGCATATGTTTTATATTGGTGTTTTTCAAATTCTAATATTTATTGCAAGCTAATTAAATTTGCTGATAATCAATAATAGTTAATACAAGGCGGTCTTCCGCCTGGGGAAGTGCCTGAAAGGCGATGGGAGTAATCTTCCCCTTGGGGAAGTGCCACAGGCGATGGGGGTTTTAATTTTTGTACAGCGTAGCAAAACCCTTGCTTTTATAAATTTAACTTCTCAACATTTTTAACACTTACCTGTTACTTTTTGTTATTTTTGCATACTTAAGATTAAACTAAAACAAAAATTATGATTAAGCAGATATTATTATTAGGAGTAATCGGTTTGTTCATGTCAAATTTTTTATTTGCACAAGATACTGTAGTGAGTAAACCCGAAGGTTATAAGTTTACAATGGTAAAAGAGGTTGCAAGCACCGAAGTTAACAATCAGCAACGGGCAGGCACTTGTTGGAGCTATTCAACATTGGGAATGATTGAAGCTGAAATGTTGCGTATTGGCAAAGAGTATGTAAACTTGTCGGAACTGTATGTTGTGCGCATGAGTTATGAAGAAAAAGCTAAAACATATGTGCGTATGCACGGAAAATATAATTTTGGCGGCGGTGGTGCTGTTAACGATGCATTTCATATTTATAAAAACTATGGTGCGATACCACAAGATGTTTATACCGGACTTAACTATGGAACCGATGTTCACACGCATGGCGAATTAGATGAAGTATTAAAAAATTACCTTGATGGAGTTATTAAAAACAAAAACCGCAAGCTATCTACAGCATGGTACAATGGCTTTATTGGTATTTTAGATGCTTATCTTGGCAAAGTACCCGAAAAATTTGAGTGGAATAGCAAAGAGTATTCTCCCCGTACTTTTGCCGACGAAATAGTAGGCATTAATCCTGACGATTACTACTTTTTTACCTCTTTTACACACCACCCTTTTTATAAATCGTTTATTATTGAAGTACCCGATAACTGGACTTGGAGCCTTTACATAAACGTTCCTATGGATGATATGATGAATATGTTTAATAATGCTATTAATAGCGGATATTCTGTGGTTTGGGCAAGTGATGTCAGCGAAAA
>CBDUWQ010000002.1:0-53840 GCA_965370965.1 uncultured Bacteroidales bacterium | reverse complement strand
CAACAAACAAAAATTGAAACAACAAACAAAATTAAGTTCGTAAAGTAGAACTAAACACTTTTTACTAATAACACTATGGCAAATAAACTAAAACGGAATTTTGTAAATCAAAGTATAGTAATAAACTCATTTAATGACATAAAACCTTATTTTAACGATTTAAAAAACAGACCGTTAACAACTAAAAAAGCTGTTTGGCAGTGGTTGCTTGATCGTAGTGAACTTGAGAGTATTTTAAGCGAAGACCTTGCATGGCGCTATATAAAAATGAACTGCAATACTGCCGATAAAAGTTTATCAGAGCATTTTAATTTTTTTATAACCAAAATAGAACCTGAAATATCGCTGATATCAAATATATTAAATAAAAAGTTTATTGCTGATGAAGTAATGTTTTTAACTGACAGGTCAAAGATTTTCACAATAATTAGAGAGCAAAAAAAAGAGATCGAACTGTTTAGAGAAAAAAATATACCCATTGAAGCTCAGATGCAGCAGAAGGAACAGGAGTTTGGGGTTATTTCATCAAAAATGCTGATTAATTACAATAATGAAGATATAACACTGCAAAAGGCAGCCAATTATTTAAAAGATAACGATAGGAACGTTAGAAAAGAGGTGTATTTATTGATGAATGACCGCAGAATGCAGGATTCAGCAACTCTGAATACACTTCTTTCTGATTTGATTAAGCTACGCCAAAAAATAGCAATTAATGCAGGTTTTAATAATTATCGCGACTATAAATTTAAAAGTTTGGGACGATTTGATTATGGTGTTGACGATTGCAAGCAATTTCACACAGCTATTGCCGATACAGTAAAACCTATAATTGATAAAATGCATATTGAGCGAAAAAACAAATTAAGTTTAGACAAGCTTAAGCCCTGGGATTTAGATGTGGATGACGATAATATGCCACCATTAAAACCATTTAACAAAGTCGATGAACTGATAAAGAAAACTACTTTTATTTTTCGCGATGTTGCACTTGAGTTCGGAATGTACTTAAACGAAATGCGAAGTATGGGCTATCTTGATTTAGAGTCGAGAAAAAATAAAGCCCCCGGAGGTTTTAATTATCCATTACATGAAAGCAATGTGCCATATATTTTTATGAATGCCACAGGTAATTTGCGCGATGTGGTAACAATGCTTCATGAGGGCGGTCATGCCATACATGCTTATTTAAGTGCCGACCTTGAACTTGTTGATTTTAAAGAGCCCCCGGCTGAAATTGCCGAATTAGCATCAATGAGCATGGAGCTGATAACTATGGATTATTGGCATTACTTTTTTGACGATAAAGAAGAATTAAAACGAGCTAAGCGTGTTCATTTAGAGGATGTTTTAACTGTATTGCCATGGGTGGCAACCATCGATAAATTTCAACATTTTTTATATGAGAATCCGAATCATACCCATAAAGAACGAACCAATGCATGGTTACAGATATCAAAAGAGTTTGGAAGTGATATAATTGATTATTCTGGGTTAGATAAATTCAAGGAGAACCAGTGGCAAAAGCAATTGCATATTTTTGAAGTACCTTTTTATTATATTGAGTATGCTATTGCACAGTTGGGTGCAATAGCAATTTGGAAAAACTTTAAGAAAGATAAGAAACTGGCTATTGATAATTTCAAAAAGGCTTTAAAAATGGGATACACGGCTCCTATATCGCATATATACAAACAAGCCGGTATTGAGTTTAATTTTAGCAAAAAGTATATTCAGGAGTTAATGGATTTTGTAAAAGATGAGCTGGCTAAGTTAAAATAAGGGAAAAACCACTACTTTGTAAGACCTTCAGAACAACTGATTTAAACGGATTTTGAATGAGACTATTTACAATGAGAATGATATTAGCACTCGGATTCATCAGGGTGCTAATCTTATAAAATGGTTTCATTTTAAAATATAGTTATTGCAAAAATACTGTTTAGTAATCAACATGTTAATTGTTATAAGGTCAATTGTTCCGACCTTAGTGCTTGCCAAATAATAATTAGTGCTAGCAAGAAAACTCTACAAAATTAGAAATGTTTCTTTTAGCGATATTTTTACTTTTCTCAATAAGTTGATACACAGGCATCAATTTATTTCGAAAAATAAAAATCTCATCTAAAATATTCCATTTCGTAAAAATTGACAGTTTTCGTGTAAGCACTAATTAACAATTTGTTTTGACTGTCAATTAATTAACAGTTAGCTTGCGGAATTAATACCATTTTAATTTCAAAACTGCTGGTATAATGCCTATGTAGAAGCAATGTTGATATATGAATGTTAATGAAATATATCGGCAAATATGCTTCACAATCGGTATAATATGGTAACTCTATATTTTTTGATTTGTTTTTTTTTATAAAATGTTTTAGGTTTGTTGTACCAATAGGGATAAGGATAATTAATATGGAAGAATTAAAAGAAGTCAAACTTAAAGGAGTAACTGACCCAGTTGAGGTAAGTGAAGATGGGACTATTATTAAGTTTCAGGGTAAAGAGGTAAATCAGCATGTAATTAAAACATCAAAAACTAGTGTAGGATATAAAGCCATTAGTATTAAGGGCAAAGGTTTTTATGTGCACAGGGTGGTTGCCGAGGCGTATATTGTTAACAAACGGCCAATTGCCAATAAATATGTATTGCATAAAAATAACGACATTAAAGATAACCACTATACTAATTTAATGTGGGGTTCTAGCAAAGATTTATATGCAAAAAACCGAAAGGTTTTTAAAGATGGTGGGAGAAAGTACCGTGGCAGTTCAAATATATCATACGATGAGGCTGTTAAAATTGCCAAAAGGCTTGATAATGGTGAATATGCAAAAGATATTTGCCTTGAATTTGGAGTGTCGGAGATGTCAATAGCACGTATTAGGAAGCGTTACTGTAAAGAAAAAAGTAAATCGCCACGGTATAATCGTGAGGTAAAGGCAACAGTGTATAAGTTATCCAAGAAGTATTCAGCTGCTAAAATTGCCACAATGACAGGTTTATCATACCATACAGTTTACCGTTGGGTAAAAAAAATTAAAGAAGACGACCAAAAACCTGTTTTTTATTACTAGTAATGCGTTTATAAAATAACATCACATATTTGTCCATCTTTTTCCTTTATGCTGAGTTATAATTATTAACCGTAGCTATGGCTATGCTTGCAAATTTTGTCTTGCCTAAAGAAAAAATCTTAAACAAATGTAATGTAACGCTAATTTGTGAACGCACTTACTATCCTGTTATCTTTTTTGCTTCTTGCCATATCTTCTCCATATCTTCTAACGGCATAGATTTTAGGTCGATGCCTTGCTTAATAGTTTTGTCTTCAAGGTAATTAAAACGCTTTATAAACTTCATGTTTGTGCGCTCTAAGGCATTTTCAGGATTAATGCCATATAAACGGGCAGCATTAATCAGGCTAAAAAATAGGTCGCCAAACTCCTGCTCAGCTTCTGGCGAATTAGGGTCAGCTTTTAATTCAACCTCAAGCTCATTAATTTCTTCAGTAACTTTTTCCCAAACCTGATCACGTTCATCCCAATCAAAACCAACTCCACGTACCTTGTCTTGAATACGGTGCGCTTTAATTGTGGCAGGTAACGATTTAGGTACTCCCTGCAATACTGTTTTGTTTCCGTCCTTTTCTTTAAGTTTTAATTGTTCCCAGTTTTCCAAAACTTCAATAGCGTTGTTAACTTTTGCGTTACCAAAAATATGTGGATGACGGTAAATCAGTTTTTTGTTGATACTTTCAATTACATCCGATATGTCAAAAGCACCTTTTTCAGAACCTATTTTTGCATAAAATACAATATGCAGTAAAATATCTCCCAACTCCTTTTTAATCTCATTAAGGTCGTTATCAATAATAGCATCAGCCAGTTCGTATGTTTCTTCAATTGTAAGTGTACGTAAGCTTTCAAGCGTTTGTTCCTTATCCCACGGGCATTTAGCACGTAATTCGTCCATTATCTCTAAAAGTTCTCCAAAAGCCTTTTTGTGTTTTTCAATCATATTTTTAAAAGATTAAAACGGTGCTAAGTAGGTTAATTTTTTTAAATATTCTCTACTGTCCATGCCGAATATGGTGACATACACCATTTTGTAAGTTTATTTTTAAACTCAAGGTTGATATCTGATTTTTTAAATTTATTTAATGCCCCTTCGGTTTTCCATATTGTATAAATATGAAAATTTGAATTTTCATCTAAATCAGCAAAACAATCAGCATGGTGGTTGTTTTTAAACGCTATTGCTTCATTTAAAAAAGTACGAATGTAAATTTTAAACTCTTTAGTATTCTCAGGTTTAATTTTTGCCTTAACTATACGTGTAATCATTTGAATTTAATTGTAACGGGTGAATTAATTTTAATGTCGATAAGCTCAGCAATACGCCCGTTGCGAATGGCTATCTCTAACAGTCCCAACGAGTTAAAAAGGGCAAGTATTTCACCTACTTCTACTTCAGAGTAATTTTTGCTTAATTTGTTTGTACTGTAGGTTTCACTTTTTACGGTAATAATAAATTTTCGTTTTTTACCTACCTGGTTAAACAGGTCATTACTAATATTGGTGATAATATTTTGGTACGAATCAATATAAATTACATTTCCGGTAATATCATTTTCGTCAATTGCAGGCATAAATTGCACATGCCGGTATTGGCTTGGCAGTTCGGGTCCCAGTTGTTCCATTTCTCCACCATTTACCAATATTGATGCAGCTTCGGCAAATATTGTTAATTCAGGAAACGAACTGTTTTTTATAATATCGGTCTCTTCAATTTTTACAATTTTATCGGGTTTTTCAGAAAACATTAAACTAAAAATACCGCTTGCAGCACCTAAAAAAAACTGTCCTTTTATTTTTAAGCAAATAGGGGGGTGATCTTTTGTTGGATCGCTGTTTATGCCTACCAAATGTATTGTTCCTTTAGGATAAAACGAAAAAGCATTACGCAGTACAAAAGCAGCTTGGGCGTATTTAAAGCTATCTATTTTGTGTGTAATGTCAATAACCGTAATGTCGGGGCATTTGCTATAAAGCAATCCTTTTATAGCTCCTGTATAAAAATCATCGTTATGCCAGTCTGTTGTTAATGTAATTATAGACATATATTGGTTGAAATCAGCTTTTTTAATTGACAAATGTAATGGAATTTTTAATCATTTAAAGTAGGTGTAATAAAAATCAATAGTGTATTATAAAAATCTTACTAAAATAATAGTAGAACTTTTTAATTAAGTACTTTTGCGGTGTAAAAATTATTAACTTAAATGACAGAAAAAATACTACACATTGAAGCAATTGACCCCATTGAACTGCTGGGAGTAAATAATTCAAAGTTAGAGATAATAAAAAGGGCATTTCCAAAAGTTCAGCTTATATCGCGTGGACACGAAATTAAGGTAATTGGTGAGGAACAATATATATCTGAATTTGAGGGAAAACTTAAAGATATTATCAACTTTTTTGATAAGTTTAACAGATTGTCAGAAGATGATATTTTGCAAATTTTGAATGCCAATGAGCCCAATAAGCCAAAGCATGATAATATTAACGATTTAATTTTATTTGGGAATCATGGTAAACCTATCAGGGCACTAACAAAAAATCAAAAAATACTAGTTCAAAAAAGCTATAAAAGCGATATGCTATTTGCGCTGGGACCTGCCGGCTCGGGTAAAACCTATACGGCTATAGCCCTTGCAGTTAGGGCACTTAGAAATAGAGAGGTAAAAAAAATTATTTTAAGTCGTCCGGCAGTTGAAGCCGGCGAAAGGCTCGGTTTTTTACCCGGTGATTTAAAGGAGAAAATAGACCCTTATTTACAGCCGCTTTACGATGCTTTAAATGATATGATTCCGCCAAAAAAACTGGAAAATTATCTTGAAGAGGGGATTATTCAAATTGCACCTTTGGCGTTTATGCGTGGGCGAACGCTCGATAACGCATTTGTTATTTTGGATGAAGCCCAAAATACAACTTTGTTGCAAATGAAAATGTTTTTAACCCGCATGGGCATGAATGCAAAATTTATTATTACAGGCGATATTACCCAAGTTGACTTGCCTAAAATTAAAGATAGTGGTATGGTACAGTCATTAAAAATTTTAGATAAAATTAAAGGAATAAGTATGGTTGAATTAGACGAAACAGATATTGTTAGACATAAACTTGTTAAAGAGATAGTTAAAGCCTACGAGAAACAAGCGCAATAATTTATTTAGTCTTTGCAAGAAAACGCCAAATACGCCGCCTGCCTGCTACAGGCAGGTTACTCTCGCCTTAATTGACAGTCATCCGCCGCAGCGGACTCCTGACAATTAAGACTTCGAAACTATCAAAGGGAGTTTATAAACACCTTTGATAGTTTTTATTATTGTGCATAAAGCCCTGCCCGACTAATCGTTCAGGTTTACCTTAAGGCGGGCTTGTCTTTGACCTGTCTGCATGGCATACCTTGGCAGACAGGTCAAAGACTTAAAAAAAATGGTGGTTTTCTTGCTGACACTATTTAATAAAAGATAATTGAAAATATATTTTATAGGCAAATTAATAATTATTAAAAAATGGAAAAAGCAATTGTAAAAACAGATTTTAAATTCCCAAACCAAAAAAGCGTTTATAAGGGTAAAGTGCGCGATGTTTATAACATTAACAACGATTACCTTGTAATGGTAGTTTCTGATAGAATTTCGGCATTTGATGTTGTACTACCAAAAGGTATTCCTTACAAGGGGCAGGTGCTTAACCAAATTGCAGCCAAATTTTTAGATGCAACAGCCGATATTGTGCCAAACTGGAAAATTGCCACACCCGACCCAAATGTTACAGTAGGAATTGCTTGCGAGCCTTTTGCTGTTGAAATGATTGTGCGTGGCTACCTAACAGGCAGTTCGTGGAGGCTTTATAAAAATGGTGGACGTGATATTTGTGGAGTGAAGTTAGCTGAAGGACTAAGTGAACATCAGGCATTTCCTGAGCCTATTTTAACCCCGACTACTAAAGCCGAACAGGGTGAGCATGATGAGAATATTTCGCGCGACGAGATTATTAAGCAAGGCTTGGTTTCAGAAGAGGACTATGTGCAACTTGAAAAGTACTCGTTGGAATTATTTAAAAGAGGCAGTAAAATAGCAAATGAAATGGGGCTTATTTTGGTTGATACAAAGTATGAATTTGGAAAAAAAGACGGTAAAATTTATCTGATTGATGAAATTCATACTCCTGATTCATCGCGATATTTTTATAAAGCTGGTTATGCCGAGCGTTTTATGAAGGGTAAAAGTCAAAAACAGCTTTCAAAGGAGTTTGTACGCGAATGGCTTATGGAGAATAATTTTCAGGGCAGAGAAGATGAAAAGTTGCCTGAGTTGCCCGAAAGTTTTATCAATCAGGTATCAACAAGGTATATTGAATTGTACGAAAGTATTATCGGAAATAAATTTGAAAAAGCTGATTTAAGTTCAGTAAGTACGCGTATTGAGAAAAATGTAACTGATTATTTAAAAACTTTATAATTATTTTATTCTCGCTATTGTACGGTAATAAAAATATTATACTTTTGCACACCGTTTTGAGACTGTAAAAAACACAACCGTATAAAACTTTGGTTGTGTTATACTAATTATTATGCAAAAAGCCCGATAAATAAATCAGAGTATATTTTTCTTAATTAAGACGAAAATTCTTTGAATAGCTATGTTTATTGAAATAATTTTCAACGAAGTAAAAGGAAAATAGAAATGGTTTATATTGAGTGCTTTGCTTTATAATTGGTATTATAAAGCCGATGTAGCTCAGTTGGTCAGAGCAGCTGATTTGTAATCAGCAGGCCGTGGGTTCGAATCCCTCCATCGGCTCAAAAAGTTCTAATAAATTGTATTTATTTGGGGAGATACCAAAGTGGCCAACTGGGACAGACTGTAACTCTGTTGTCATACGACTTCGCAGGTTCGAATCCTGCTCTCCCCACATTTTTTTTCGATAATAATTAGCTTGATTTCCTTTTTTAAGAAAAATCCTAAAAAATATTACTTTTCTGTCTTGAATTTAATGATTTAGAGATGCCCTATATTTTCTCTTTGATAACCAGCAGTTCTAATTTCTCAATATTAGTGTTTTTCCAGCCTCGCAGGGTATTAGCTTTAACTTCAATAATATCACCGATATTTGCTTGTATTGTTTTATTTTCAATTGTAGCACTACCATTTCCGGCAATTACATAAAACGTAACATTCATGGGTAAAGCATGTAAAGCAATCTCTCCACCTTGTTTAATATGCAATAAAACAATTTCATTTAATTTGGTTTGGGCAAGCCTGTAACCTTTTGCACCATCAATATTTAGCACCTCAACTTTATCTGAATACGGATACAGCATAATATTAAAAATTAGTTATTAGCCTGAATAATTAATCAGGTTAGATTGTTCTGACTAAAACCTAAATTGAGCGATTCAAAACTTTGAAAATCATCAATCATGCAACACAAAAGGAAAATTCAAAAATCCTCTATTACCAACAAGGTGAATTCGAATTTTATGAATTCCCTTTTGTACAACAGCATCGGCAATTTTCTTTGTCCTGAATCGCTTAATTTAGGTAAAAAGCGATAATGACCCAATAGATGAAATCAGATATATAAAAACACAAAAAGCACGGTTTGTCCATGCTTTTAGCAATAATTATTCTATTTTATCAGAAATTCTATTTTTTCTCTATGCTCTTTTCTTCAATGGCGTCTTCCTTTTCTTCTTCTTTATCAAGCAAACCAAGCATGTCTAATTTTTGAAGAATACCATACCATTGAAAAACCTTTTTTATGTCTGACACATAAACACGGTCTTTGTCATATTCAGGCATAACCTGCTCAAAATAAGCCTTTAATTCGCTACTATCTGATTTTGGTTTTATTGCAGCACCGCCATTTTCTTTCTCGTTTATGCTTTTTAAAACCTCTCGTAGTGATTTATCTTCACCATCTTCGGTAAAAATTGCAATATCTTCAAGTGCGCTTACTTTGGCTGTTGCATAACTTGGCATTCTTTTGTTAGTTTCTAAATTTTCAACAATAATTCCGTTTTTAGTGTTTGAAACTAACTTGTAAAGTCCCGGTTCACCGGAAATAGCTAAAATATCCTTTAACATATATTCATTATTTTTTGTTAGCACGCAAATATAGCATAACAATTATTAATATTATAATTTGTTTTTAACCTAAATTGAGCGATTGTGTGCAAATAAAATTGACAATGCCTGCCTGTTCGGCAGACAGGGTGTTTTTCAAAGTTCATAATCGCTCAGTTTAGGTTTAAGCAATTCTACGTTCTTTTTTTATAGAATTGTATGCCTCATTAATTTTTTGAAACTTTTGTTTTGCCGATTTTTGAATATCTTCACCTAAGTACGAAACCTTATCGGGATGATATTCAACAGCCATTTTTCTATATGATTTTTTAATATCTTCATTCGATGCGTTTTTATCTACACCCAAAATGCTGTATGCAACATTCATGTCGCTGAAAAACATTGCTTTAATTGAAGTAAAATCACTACTGCCAACACCCATACCGGTTGAAATAATTTTTATAATTTCAACCTCACTTTCATGGGTATGTCCATCAACATTAGCTATGCCAAATAAATAGTGTAGCAATTGTAATTTTGATGAGTTATCAAGATATTGCCCAATTTGACGGGCAACATCGTTTATCGGTATTGGCTTTTTAAGTACGTCGCGCAATATCTTTACAGAATCGTTGGCAGCCTCATTGCCAAACGATTGTGAAAAATACCGTTTTACATAATCAAGCTCTCCTTTTTTTACAACTCCATCGGCTTTCATAACTGCTGCCGTGAGAACAATTAAGCTTACCATAAAATCGCCCCTTGTAGTTGGTCCCGGAGCCCTTCTTTTTCCCGAAATTTTTGTACCATTAGAGCCGTCAAAAGCACTTCCAACTAAAAATCCTATAATTCCGCCAATGGGGCCAAAAACCGCCCAGCCTAAACCACCGGCTATCCATTTTCCTAAAGCCATACTATTTATTTGTTGTTATTATTTTTGTTATTCTTATTTCTCATTTCTTATTCAGTAATCTATTTATTCATTTAATAAATCATTTAAAATTTCATCAACTTGGTCAGTAACAATCTTTATGCCATCATTAATAATAGTATAATCGGCATATTTAAGTCTTTCGGAATCTGAAATCTGGTTTTCAATACGTCTGTTTGTTTCTTCATATGTAATATTGTCACGCTCCACAACCCTTTTTATTCGTAAAGGTTTGGGTGCAGTTACAACAATTACTTTATTGCACTGTTTATAAGCGCCGCTCTCAACTAAAATTGCGGCTTCTTTTAATACTATTGTTGATTTTTTTTTACCCTTCCATTGTTCAAAATCTTTTTTTACTACCGGATGCACCAGTTCGTTTATCCATGTAAGCAATAATTTATCAGAAAATATACTATTGGCAATTAGTTTTCGGTTTAAGGTGTTATTTTTAAAAACTTTAGTGCCAAATTTATTGATTAGCTCTTTTTTTATTAATTGGTGGGTTTCCATTAACTCTTTTGCACGTATGTCTGAATTATAAACAGGCACACCTTTTTTTTTAAACTTGCCTGCCACAAATGATTTGCCTGCCCCTATTCCTCCTGTTAACCCAATTATAATCATTACTTTTTATCTAAAATAAACTCAACACTTTCGGGATAGTATTTTACCATTTTAACATTGGCAGGCTCCAATGCAAGGTTTAATGTAAGCTTTTGACCTAATAATTTTTCAATATCAAGATAATCAACATCAATAACAAAGTCCTTAGCTTTAATTTTATCATATTCGTTTAATGATATTAGGCAAGCTACCTTAACAATTCTTGGAAATGTTTTAAGTTCAAACGAATCGGGCACATTTCGTGCTTGAATAGCCACTTCAAAATTTGCCTGAGTAAATTTTGATACCGGCAAATGCATCATAGTCTTTTTTTTATCGAATATGATTTTATTTATTTTCTTTAAAAAAACACTTTTATCCAATGGTTTGCTTAGCCTGTCAAACTCATGGTATTTGGTAAATACTGCCAATAACGTGTCAATTATTGTATTTGGTCCACTAACTAAAATTGAATCGGGCTTAAATGATATGTCACTATTTAACATGCACTGCTCGTCAAATTCAAGCTTTACATTAGGTTTAATGGCAACTTTTTTACTTATTATATTGGCAAACTGAAATAGTATTGTATCGGGTAAAATATCAAGTACCTCAATATTGTTGGGCATTTGTTTGTTTATGCTCTCACGTATATATCGGGTTTGTAACTTAAATTGTTTTATTGCAGGGTTATCAATATTATTACTGAACTCCTCAATATTAATAATTAAAGGGTAGGCAGCCGGACTTAGTTTATATCCTAAAAGTGTATATCCGTAACCATTAACATTTAGCTTAAGGCTTTTTGGTAAATCGCTTACCAAAATTTTGTTTTTAGGTACATTAATAAACCTAACCGGATAATTTAAGGTGGTAATATAATTATTACTCAGCTCATTCAAAAACCAAAAAACAGTAGCAATCCCAACAAATACAAGATACGTTAATATTTTGCGATCAATTCGCTGAAGTATTTTATTGTTGAGTAACTCTTTTAGTTTATGAAATGCTTTTGATTCCAATTTTTGGATTTAATTTATATTTCTCTTTTGGAAACTGCGGCTATTAATCTGATTAATAGCCGCAATTTACATTTACTTTTGTCCGGCAGATACGTCTGTATTATCTTTAACTAACCCGGCTTTGTCAACTTTAATTCTTACGCCGTCAGCTATTTCAAGTATTACTGTAGTATCCTTAAGCTCACTTATTTTTCCGTAAATTCCACCTACGGTTAGTACTTTATCGCCTTTATTTAATCCATCGCGAAATTGGCGTGTCTCTTTTTGTTTCTTCATTTGGGGACGTATCATAAAGAAATAAAAGATTGCAATAATTGCTACTAAAGGTAATAGTGATCCCATTGGATTAGCATCCTCACCTTGTGACTGCATTAAAAAAATAGTTAATAAGTTCATTTTTTAAAATTTATTTTGGTAAAACAATTTCTGATACAATTTGAAGTTTGGTTTGGTTTGGTTGGCAATTTGTCCATACAGTTATGGTTTTTACTTGCCTCCCACTGCGGTTGTTTGAGTCAAAAATAACTTCAATTTTACCCGAGCCTCCTGAGGCAATAGGTTCTTTTGAGAATTTTGGAACTGTGCAGCCGCATGTTGACGAAACATCTTTTACAATTAATTCGCCCTTACCAATATTTTTAAATTTGAATGTATATGACACTTTTTCACCTTGTAATATAAGTCCAAAATCATGTTGTTCTTTGTTGAACTTTATTACAGGCAATACACTAATATCTGATTTTCCTGATGCAGTTATAGGATTTTCTATCAAATCGGTTGATATAGCTATTTTATCAGATTTTTTGTTTGTGCAGCTTAAACTGCCAATAAATACAATTATTATAATTACACTAAATCTCATTTTATTTTTTTTAATGAGTGGCTTACTACAAAAAGTGAACCATTTTTTAAATTTTATTTATTCCTTTAAGCCTCGTCCTGCTTTTTGAATTTTCCCCTCTTTTTTAAGCTTAATTATTATTTTATCTAAAACACCATTTACAAAAGCGTTGCTACGGTTGGTGCTATAAAACTTAACCAACTCAATATACTCGTTAAAGCTTACTTTAACAGGAATACTAGGGAACTCAACAATTTCAGTAATGGCCATTTCAAGTACAAGTAAATCCATTTGTGCAACGCGGTCAAAATCCCAATTTTTTAATTGTGCCTGAATTATAACTAAATTTGCCTCATGGTTTAAAATCACCATTCTAAAAAGTTTTTTTACAAAATCCTTATCGTCGTCATTTTTAAATAGTTGAAAAAGATTTATGTCGTTTTTGGCAGGTTTTAATCGTTGAATGGTTTTAATATTCATACTAAGCACAAATTCAATATCGTCATTCCAATAAATTGAATGTTCTTCAAGTATTTGATACAATAAATCGCTATTTGGCAAATATTCAGAAAAAAAGCTTATGATAAAATCCTTATCTGATTTGTATGATATATCATCGGTTGCCATATACTTTTTATAGGTTTCCGAATTAAGCAAATCATTATATATACTTTTAATAAGTTCAGGGTGGTTTATCCAGGTCAGTTTTTTTTCATCAATATATTTGTAAAACCTACTGGTGTTTGATAATTGCTTAATAATTTGATTTTCAATAAATTTGAAATTGGGGTTCAAATCATTATCGGTAGGTATTCTCTTATTTTTTGCCAATTCAATCCTTTGGGAGGCATACTCCTTAACATCAAGTAATAATAAAAAAAACAGGTGGTATAAATCATACGATTTCTCGATACTGAAAAAAAGATTTTTTTCGTATCGTAATAACCCCTCATCTTTACTGTTAAAATATGCATATAAAATATGCAATACCTTAATTCTCAATAATCGTCTGCTAATCATCTGTTTAAAGAGCCTTTTTTGAAAAATAGTTATAAATGGCTGTAAAATTAAGTTTTTTTTGCAATGCTCTAAATAAATAGCGTGTTTATTTTGGTTGTTTATAATTTATTTATTCAGATGTTTCTTTTTTAACAAACAAATTTGTTTATTTGAATTGATGTTTCTATCAGTATATTTGATAGATTTGAATAAGTGGAGTTTTATAATCATAATAAATTTTGATGATGGAAGGATTTGATAAGAAAGATAATAGAAAAGTGAGAGATGATATTTTTTCAAAATCTGTAAGAGCCGGTAAGCGCACATATTTTTTTGATGTTAAGGCTACAAGGCGCGATGATTATTATTTAACTATTACAGAAAGCAAAAAACGTTATGACCAAGATGGTAAGTTCCATTTTGAAAAGCATAAATTATTTCTATACAAAGAAGATTTTGACAAATTTGCCGAAGGCTTAAGTGAAGTAGTTGACTTTATAAGAAAGAATCAGCCGGAGATGAAAGAGAAAGATGAAATTGATGATTCGGAATTTACTAATGTTGAGTTTGAAGATTTAAAAGAAGAAAAATAGATACTTGTATTTTACATTATTTGCAAGTTGCATTACATTTTTATAGCAGAATTTAGGTTCAAAATAGGGTGTTGTGTTAAAAATATGCTATATTTAATATGTATTCTTTTAACCTATTTTATTGATAAAACTTTATGAAAACCTCCATAAAAACAATCAGTATATTGTTTATTTTTATTATTTCTGCTGTACATGTATCTTCTCAGGATTCAGCAGTATATAGAAAAAATGGTATAAAGCTTAATCTTGTTTCTCTTGGTATAAAGTCGTATTCGGTAATGTATGAGCGTAATTTAACATCGCACAATACTGTTTCATTGGGTGTTAGTTATCACCCGGCCAGTGCCCCACCGGTTTTTTTTATGATTAGGGGTAAAGGTTTTGAGGTAACAGAAAATGAATTAATTGGTTTTACTATAACACCTGAGTATAGGCACTATCTGATTAAATGCAGCGAGTCAAAACTTTCATCGGGATTTTATATAGGTGGATATGGCAGATATTTATATTTTGAATTGAATGCAACTATAGAAGATAGGCTGCCTGGTTATAATGTTACAGCTTATTTTAATGCCGATTTAACTGAAATAGGGCTGGGGTTGCAGTTAGGTTACCAAATTGTTTATAAAAAAAGGTGGCTGCTTGATTTTATGGCATTTGGACCCCGGGTAAGCTGGTATTATTATACAATGGGTATAGAAATAAATGGTGAAAGTGATTTGCCTGAAAAGATTGAAGATTTTATTAATGAGAAATTTGGTGATATAAGCATCGATGAAAAAGTTAAATTTCAGTCGGGTAAAAAATATACAAGCTCGTTTAACTTTGCCAATTTCAGATATGGTTTAGCAGTTGGATACCGTTTTTAACCTTTTCATGAATAATTCATGTTAAATAATGCCTGCCTCAATCATTTGAATAATAAATTCAATTTCGGCATCATCTCCGTAAGGGTCGTATGTGCTTTTAAGGTTCGACCCAAAAATGCGTGCAACGCCTTGCCAGAAAAAAGCCGAAAAAGAACCCCTGTATTCTTTAACTAAATAATATGAAGTGTTACCAATTTCACGATAAACTAACTTAATAAGAATTTTTCCTTGCGAAAAAGTCAGTTTTCGTAAATCATCCTCATAACGCAAAAACATCTCCTTTTCATATCTCTTTATAAACTTTTTTCTTGCTTTATCACCTTCAATATATTGCAAACTATCGTTCATTATGCGTAACTCTTTACGGGCTATAATTGCAAATGGATAGGCTTTTTTAACATTGCGTATTAACCTGTTATATTTGCGCCGCTGTCTTCTGTTTTTAAACTCCCTTTTCGGGAAAACCTTAACCTCTTTTATATTATAATTTGGTAGTGTGTCACCTTCAATAACAACAGTACCCAAAATTTTTGCACTATCAGAGTAAGTATTTTGTGAAAAAACCACCTGACTAAATATTGCAAATATTGCGGGTATAAATAACATTTTTAACATGATTGCAAAATTATAAATATTATAATTATTACTTTCGTAAAAACTATTTTATTATGGAACTTCATGTTATTGATTGTGGAAATATGATGATAGACGGAGGAGCGCTGTTTGGTGTAATTCCTAAAACAATGTGGCAAAAAAAATATAGTTGCAACGAAAACAATTTATGCAACATTGTTATGCGAAGCCTGTTGGTTATTACCGATGATAGAAAAATACTAATTGATTCGGGTCAAGGCAACAAACAAGATGAAAAGTTTTTTAAATATCATTACATAAATGGGGATGGAGAATTGGTAAAATCAATAAAAAAAGCAGGGTATGAACCCGAAGATATTACCGATGTGGTGCATACACACCTGCATTTTGACCATTGCGGCGGAACATTAAAAAATGATATTAACGGTAAAGCCATACCAACTTTTCCCAATGCTAAACTATGGGTAAGTAAAACTCACTGGAACTGGGTAACAAAGCCTAATAAGCGAGAGGCTCCGGCATTTCCTCCTGAGAATATATTGCCAATGCAGGATAACGGTAACTTAAATTTTATTTATGAAGAGGGAGAGCTATTCCCCGGGTTTTATGTATTGTTTGCCAACGGACATACGCGAGGGCAGATAATACCTGTAATTGATTATAATGGAAAAAAACTGGTTTTTTGTGCCGATTTAATTCCAACCATGGCAAATGTGCCGTTATCTTATATATCGGCATTTGATTTGTTTCAGCTTGATGTGCTTAATGAAAAGGAGGAGTTGCTTGAATCGGCAGTTAAAAATAGCATGACACTGTTTTTTGAACACGATATTGATACAGAGTGCTGTACAGTTGAAAAAAACAAAAAGGGGATTGTGGTAAAAGAGAGCTTTAGTTTAAATAAATTTATTAATACCTAATTTGGATAAGCCGGAAAATAGATTGAAGAAATAGATTGAGTAAGATTGATTATAGATTGAAGAAAATGATTGACCAATCTCATTCGACCATTTCAATATTTATAAGTATTTTAGCTTGTTTTAAATATAATATCTTGCAAAAAAATATGCAGCCTGTCCCGTTTTTCGGGAAATATCATAAGTTAATAAATAAAAGTCTAATGTTATGATAATAAATGAAGTAAAAGACAAAAAGACAAAACGCCATTTTCTTGACCTTCCCAAACGGTTATATAAAGGCGATAATAACTGGACATGTATTTTAGATGCTGAAATTAAAAATATATTTAACCCAAAGCAAAATATCTGCTTTGTCAATGGCGATGCATGCAGATGGATTTTGCTTGATGAAAACGAAATGGTAATTGGGCGTGTTGCTGCTTTTTATGATATGAAAAAGGCCAATAACCCAAACCATGGGCAAACTACCGGCGGAATAGGTTTTTTTGAGTGTACAAATAGTCAAGAGGCTGCCAATAAGCTGTTTGATGTTGCTAAAGCATGGCTAGTGTCAAAAGGCATGGAGGCTATGGACGGACCTATAAATTTTGGTGAAAACTATGTGCATTGGGGTTTATTGATAGAGGGTTTTATGCATCAGGCTTATGGAATGCCCTACAACTTTCCGTATTACAAACAGTTGTTTGAGAATTATGGTTTTAAAACCTATTTTGAGCAGTATAGCTACCATTCTGATTTAACCAAGCCTTTTCCGGAGCGGCAGGAGAAATTTGCCCGCTTTGTAATGCGCAAACCCAACTATAAATGGGATCATATGCGCTTTAACAATCATAAAAAATATATTAAAGATGTAGTTGAGATTTACAATGCCGTTTGGTCCGATTTTCATGAAGAATACACTCCTATTGCTATTGAAGAATTCGAAAAGGTGTTTTTAGATGCAAAACCCCTATTAAATGAAGAGTTTATTGTATTTGCATATGATGAGGACAGGCCTATTGGAATGATTGTTACTTTTCCGGATTTTAATCAGGTATTTAAAAAGCTTAAAAACGGAAAACTCACACTTATTAATAAATTAAAATTGCTATATCACAAAAAGCATAGCATAACGCGCTCGCGCCAGTTGGTATCAGGTGTAATACCCGAGTATCAAAAAGCAGGTATTATAGGTCCTTTATTTTTAAATATGGTTGATGCTTGTAAAAAACACGGTATTACCGAATTAGAGATGAGCTGGGTGGGAGACTATAATGAAACGGTAAATAAAATGTATAAGATAATGGACAACACCACCAAGGCAAAAACTCATATTACTTACAGGTACTTGTTTGACAGAGAAAAGCCATTTGTGCGTTTTACTAATGAAAATACAAGTAAAACAAAGAGATAAATATTTTGTAATTAAAAAACTTAATCTTACTTTCGCAAACTAATTATTTAGAGTTGAATTTTAAATAGATATAGAAATGAGAAAGGGAATACATCCTGAGAATTATCGCCTTGTTGTGTTTAAAGATATGTCAAACAATGAGACTTTTCTTACAAAAAGCACTGTCAACACAAAAGATACGATAGAATTAGAAGGGACAGAATATCCATTAGTAAAGGTTGAGATTTCAAGCTCATCGCATCCGTTTTATACGGGTAAAATGAAACTTGTTGATACAGCAGGTCGTGTTGATAAATTCCGTAGTCGTTACGCAAAACACGTCGAGAAAAATAAAAAGTAATTTTTATACTTACGCGATATTAATAAAGCTGTTCTGAATAAGAACAGCTTTTTTTGTTTGCTTTCCAATATATTGTAATTTCCCATTTTAAGTTGCTAATAAACATTTAGAGATGTTAAAACAAAATAATAAAACCATTTATAATGCTGTAATTATTACTATGAATGGTAAATCTGAAATTATTGATAAAGGATACATTACAATTTCAAATAATAAAATTACTGATATTGGTAGTGGCACTCCTTTTACAAATATCAATTTGATTGATGCTAAAGGAAAAATTATTATACCAGGTTTTGTAAATGCACATACCCACCTACCAATGACAATGTACCGCGGAATTGCCGATGATTTACCGTTAAAGGAGTGGTTAGAAGAGCATATTTGGCCGGCAGAGGCAAAAAACACAAATGAAGAAAATGTACGAAAAGCGGCAAGATTAGGTTTACAAGAGATGATACGTACCGGAACTACCACCTTTTGTGATATGTATTTTTTTGCTGATGCAGTTGCCGATGAAACGGAAAAGATGGGATTGCGAGCCGTAATGAACGAGGCAGTAGTTGATTTTACCACAAATAGCTATAAAACAGCCTCAGAAGCTTTACTAAAGGCACAAGCATTTGTTGAAAAATGGAAAACAAGCAGATTGATAACACCGGCTGTAATTTTTCATTCAACTTATGCTTGTAATAACAATACACTTAAACAATTAAATAAACTGGCACAAAATAGTAACCTAATAGTAAGTACCCACTTATCGGAAACACAACAGGAGGTTGAAACAGTAAAGCAACAACAAAACAAAACACCTGCGCAATATTTACACAGTTTAGGACTGCTAACAAACAGAACAGCGGCTGCCCATTGTGTTTGGCTTACAAAGCGCGAGCAACAACTATTTGCAAAAACAGGGGCAAGCATTGTGCATTGTCCCACAAGCAACTTAAAACTTGGCAGCGGAATAGCACCTATTCCTAATTATCTTGAAAAAGGTATTAATGTAGCATTAGGAACCGATGGCTGTGCAAGCAATAATAATTTAAACATGGTTGAAGAGATGCGGCTTGCAGCTCTTATTCACAAAGGCACAAATCATAATCCAACCTTGATACCTGCTCGTGAGGCGTTAAAAATGGCAACCATAAATGGAGCAAAAGCTTTGGGTTTAGATGATAAAATTGGCAGCTTAGAAGTTGGTAAACATGCCGATTTACTGCTAATTGACACAAACAATACTTTTATGCAGCCAATTTATGATTATTATTCGGTCATTGTTTATTCAATGAACAGTAGCTGTATTAATACTGTTATTGTTGATGGTAAGGTTTTAATGGAGGATAGGAAATTAACGAATTAACTCATCAATAACATCATTATTATTCCAGCTAATGTATTTATTAACAGATGACAGAAAACTTTGTTCGCCACAATATATTACATAGCTATCTTTACGTAACTCACCCGATAACTTTTTTAAGTAATTAATATTCTTAAAAAATTTATCTGACATTGTTCTATTCCCTTTAATCTCAATATAAATAGGGTTGTCGCTATTGCTTTTTTCAATAATTAAATCAACCTCATGACCTGTTTTATCACGCCAGTAATATAAAGATGTATTTAATAGGTTATGGTATATGCGTTTTTTAATGTCAGAAATAATATAGTTTTCAATAATAGCACCGTAATTATAATATTGCATTAATTGTTGTGTAGATTGTAAACCTAATAACGAGCAAAGTAAACCAGTATCATAAAAATACATTTTTGGAGATTTTATTATCCGTTTATTAAAGTTTTTATGATAAGGTTCTAAAAAATAGATTATATAACTGGACTCAAGTAAAGCTATCCAAGCTTTTGCTGTTTCATGCTTAATATCACAGTCGTTAGCAAGATTTGAAATATTTAGAATTTGTCCTGCTCTACCTGCACATAGTTTTATAAACTTAATAAATGTTGAAAAATTTGTAATGTTTCTTATTAGTTTCACATCGCGTTCAACATAAGTTTGAATATAAAATGGATAGAATTTATCAGGTGGAATACCTTTATCATAAAGACGAGGATAACAACCTTTTAGAACAATATCATTAATATTATTAAAAACTATGCCACTATTTGTCAGCTCATTATTATCAAAAGGTAAAAGTTTTAAAATAGCAGTTCTACCTGCCAAAGTTTGCGTTATTTTCTCGAGCAATAAAAAATTTTGAGAGCCTGTTAATATAAACATGCCCTCCCTATTTGCATCATCAACTATGCCTTGAATATATGAAAACAAATCCGGTACTCGCTGTATTTCATCAATAATGCAACCCTTTTTAAATTGCTCTAAAAATCCTTTGGGATCTGACTCTGCAAATGCTTTAGTGTCTGGATTTTCAAGTGTTACATAATCATAATTAGGTAAAAGAGTTTTTACAAGTGTTATTTTACCTGATTGCCTTGGACCGGTAAGCGTTACAACAGGATAATACCGTAACAGTTCTTTTACACTATGAATTAAATTTCGTTTAATCATAGTACAAATATACAAAATAACTGGACATATTTACCTATCGATAGGTAAATATGTCCAATGTTAATTTAACATACTGTTAATCAATGTTATGAAAATGTTTGTTGGATAAATACTAACTAATACCTTTAACCCTATGTGTATAAAAGTTTGGCAAAAGGCTTTCTAATGCCATAAATATAACAACATCGGGTTGCTCTTTTTTAATAATATCAATATTTAACTCATAATGCCACGAATCAAAAATAAAAGTGCTATAATGAAACATATTTTTCATATATGGTATTAAGGCAGCACCAAATGAATCTCTTATAATTAAAGCATTGGGCAAGCTGCTGTTATTCGACTTAAAGCTTTTTTGATATGCCCATGGATAAGGGAATCCTTTTATGGGAGGATATTTATGGCGGGCAAATTCGATAGCATCATCTTTACACAATTTTAATAATGGTTTAGTTTCTGAAAAAAGTTCAGCATCAGCTGCCATTTTTGCAAGATTACCTGTAAAGTTAAAAGTTGTGTCCACACAAAAATCAGTAATTGGGATAGGCGGAATATTCTTTGTTACTTTCAATTTACTTAAAACACCTCTTGCAGCATAATAGCCCCCTATTGTATTCCAATGATTATCACCTTTTAAATATAGTCTATGGTTTTTTTTCTGTGGCAACAAAAAATCTTTGGTGTAAATAATATTAACATTGGTTTTGGTGCGTATTGCATCTAATAATTGCGTGGTGCTTGTTGTTGCATAATTGTTAACCAAAAATTTGGGTAAATATTCAGGATATATGGAGTATTTTGTTGGATTAATAACAATGACCATTTCAATACCCATACTGTCTAACACCTTTTTGCGATATTTAAATTCATTAACCACAGCGATAAGCTGCTCTTGTGTAAAATTCCTTTTACCATTATAAGTATCAAATTCTTTTTCAACATTAAATAACCAGCCATCATTTCCTATGATTAGTTTATCGGGTTTTGGTGACTTTTTCCAAAAAGTTGCATTAATATTACCCATGGTTTTTAAAAAATATCCGCGCAAGCTAAAGTTATCACTCAGGTAGGCTTCAAATTGTTTTGGATAAGCATCTAAATGGTTAATGTCAAATTCTGGCAGTTCAGCTTTCTTTTTGTTTTCATCATACTCTTTATCGGTAATAAATGGTATGGTTTGATTAACAAAAAACAGAGTTAATATAATAGTAAAAACTAAGAGTATGAAAAAATGATTATATTTAATCGCCTGTTTCACAGAATTATTCTTTAGTAAATTTTTTTTTTTAAAACCTAAAATAGATAAATGGGTTGTATGCCCCTAACACTAGGCTGCCTGTACCGTATAGTAAAACTATAATTACAAAAGCAGTCACCACAATATGTTTAATTACTGTCAATGAATATTGTATTTTGATACTGCTTTTTTGGATATACTTTTTTGCCCAATCGTAAATTTTCTGATAAACACCCAAAGCCCCTAAAACTGCTACTATTAATATAAAAACAGATTCTCTGGTTACTATTTTTAAGAAAACAAAATAGTTTATGTCTGCGGTGTTTAATCCAAATAACGATTTATAGAACTGCGTAGCATAAGTTAGGGTATCGGCTCTAAATAATACCCATGCCATTACGGCAATAAAAATAGTATAAAATGATTGCATAAATGAGGGCAGCTTTTTTAGTATTTCTCCAAATTTTGTTCGCTCCAATACCAAAAACAAGCCATGTACAAGTCCCCAAATTAAAAAGTTCCAACTGGCGCCATGCCAAAAGCCTGTAATAAAAAACACTATAAATAAATTGATAATTGTGCGTCTGTTTCCTAACCTGTTTCCTCCAAGTGAGATATACAGGTAGTCACGAAACCAATTTGACAGTGAAATATGCCACCGCCTCCAAAACTCTTTTATCGATTTGGCTATGTAAGGAAAATTAAAGTTTTCAAGTAGTTCAAAGCCAAACATACGTGCCAGTCCAATAGCCATATCTGAATATCCTGCAAAGTCATAATATATTTGCATTGAGTAAGCTATTATCCCTATCCATGCTAAGCCCAAACTAATCCCATTTGGCTGCAATGCAAATACCTCATCGGCAACATAAGCCATGGTATTGGCAATTAAAACTTTTTTTGCAAAACCCAATACAAAACGTTGTATTCCTGAGCTAAACATAGCTACAGAATGGGTTCTGTTTTTTAGCTGTTTTTGAATATCGTAATATCGCACAATTGGACCTGCAATTAACTGTGGAAAAAGCGAAATGTATAAACCAAGGTTAATGAAATTTCGTTGTACATCGCACGTTTTTCGGTAAACATCAATTAAATATGATACTGCCTGAAAAGTGTAAAATGATATTCCAATGGGCAATAGGATGGTAGGATTATTAATGGGAGAGAGATTTATAAACGAGAAAACTTCATTAATATTTTCAATAATAAAATTGGCATATTTAAATACAATTAAAAATAGCAAGTTTATAGATACACCTAAGCTTAACCAAAATTTCTTTTTATGTTTTTTTCCTATAAGTATTCCAAAAATAAAATTAAGAATAATAGAAAAAATGAGTAAAAGGCTATAGCTTGCTCCACCCCATGCAAAAAACACCATACTTGCCAAAAACAAAAAGGAATTTTTGAATTTTAGTGGGGTCAAATAATATCCCAATAAAGTGAGAGGTAAAAAAATATAGAGAAAAACAAGTGAACTAAATAGCATTATAATTTATCTTTATTATCAATAAAAGCAGCAAATAAACAACAATTATTTATATTTTTGCAAAAAAAATATTATGGCTAAAAAAGTATATGTAGGCATGAGTGCCGATATGATTCATCCGGGGCACTTAAATATTATTAAAGAGGCTAGTAAATTAGGTGATGTAGTTATTGGTTTGCTTACCGACAAGGCTATTGCCGGTTACAAACGTCTGCCTACTTTAAAGTATGAGCAACGTAAAATTATTATAGAAAGCATTAAAGGAGTTTTAGAGGTTGTACCTCAAAATGAATTAGACTATGCGCCTAATTTAATTAAGCTAAAACCCGATTTTGTTGTACATGGTGATGATTGGAAAAATGGGGTACAGCAAAAAACTCGTCAAAAGGTTATAGACACCTTATCGGAATGGGGAGGCAAGCTTTATGAAGTGCCATATACAAAAGGAATATCATCAACCCAGCTAAACCAAAGTCTTAAAGAGATTGGCACTACGCCTGAAATAAGGATGGAACGCTTGCGCAGGCTTATTGAATCGAAACCGGTTGTAAAGGTTATGGAGGCACACAATGGACTTACCGGTTTGATTGTTGAAAATATTGATGTTGAAGTTGAAGGTCGTAAAAAAGAGTTTGATGCCATGTGGTTAAGCAGTCTTACCGACTCAACAGCCAAAGGTAAACCCGATATTGAGGCGGTTGACGTTACTTCTCGCCTGCACGGATTAAACGATATTTTAGAGGTTACCACAAAGCCAATTATTTATGATGGCGATACAGGGGGAATTCCCGAGCATTTTGTTTTTACGGTAAAAACATTGGAGCGTCTTGGTGTTTCGGCTGTAATTATCGAAGATAAAACCGGCTTAAAAAAGAATTCGCTTTTTGGAACCGATGTGCCTCAAACACAAGCTAAAATTGAAGATTTCTGCCATAAAATAAAAGAAGGAAAAAAAGCTCAGGTAACAAAAAGCTTTATGATTATAGCACGCATTGAGAGCCTTATACTTAAACAGGGGATGGATGATGCCATTACCCGGGCAAAAGCATATGTTGAGGCAGGTGCCGATGGCGTGATGATTCACAGCAAAGAGAAAGACGGTAAAGAGATTATGGAATTCTGTAAAAGGTATAATGAGTTTGAAACCAGGGTACCATTGGTTGTTGTGCCATCGAGTTACAATCATATGTACGAAAAGCAACTGATAGATGCCGGGGTAAATATTGTAATTTATGCCAACCATTTGTTGCGTAGTGCATACCCTGCTATGGTTGATGTGGCAAAATCAATTCTCACATACGAGCGCTCGTTTGATGCAAATGACAAGTGTATGTCAATAAAAGAGATTCTTAACTTAATTCCGGGGACAAAATAATGATTAATCCTAAAAATTTTTATAGCTGGCTGGTAAATAACCAAGTTGAGTTTTTTAGCGGTATTCCCGATTCTTTATTAAAGAATATTTGTGCATATATTACCGATAATGCACCGGTTGAAAACCATATAATTGCAGCAAATGAGGGCAATGCTATTGCTTTGGCTGCCGGTTACCACATGGCTACCAATAAAATACCCATGGTGTATATGCAAAATTCGGGTATTGGCAATGCGGTAAATCCATTGCTTTCGTTAACCGATAAGCAGGTTTATAATATACCTGTTTTGTTAATGATTGGTTGGCGTGGTGAGCCTGGTATAAAAGATGAACCACAGCATATTACACAGGGCGAGGTTACCCTGAATTTGCTTAAAGCAATGAAAATTCCTTATACCGTATTAAGTCAAGATGAAGCAGAAGCACAAACTCAACTGAATAATGCTTTGGCAGAAATAAAAAAAGAGAATACACCACATGCCTTAGTTATCAAAAAAAATACGTTCGATAAGTATTCCATTAAGGGGAGTGTTGAAAATAATTTTGAGCTTTGCCGCGAAGATGCAATTAAGCAAATTGTTAATCAGTTATCAGGCGATGAGATTATTGTTTCTACCACAGGAAAAACATCGCGCGAACTTTTTGAGTGTAGAGAAGAGTTAAATCAGCCACACCACTCCGATTTTTTAACAGTTGGTTCTATGGGTCATTCAAGTCAAATTGCTGTGGGAATAGCATTGGCCAAACCTAACAAAAAAGTTATCTGTTTTGATGGCGATGGTGCTTTACTAATGCATATGGGCTCGTTAGCTATTACCGGGAGCCGGGAGCCGAAAAATTTTGTTCATATAATTATTAATAACGGAGCGCACGAGTCGGTTGGTGGACAGCCTACAGTAAGCTTTAATATTGATATTCCTGCTCTTGCCATGGCAAGCAAATATAAATCGGCAGCAACGGTTTCAATAGCCAAAGAGCTTGATTTGGCATTAAAGGGGATTTCTAAAGATACTTGTCCTGCTTTAATTGAGATAAAAGTGAGGGTGGGTTCGCGCGATAATTTGGGACGACCAACCATAAAACCTGTTGATAATAAAAAGGATTTTATGAAAAACCTTGAAGATTAATACTTAATCATTAAGGCATTAAGGAGATTGAGAAAACTTTAATTTACCTTAACTTTTTAATGGTAAAAAAATGGTGTTTAATTATTATAGACTACTTAATCATTAAGGCATTAAGGAGATTGAGAAAACTTTAATTTACCTTAACTTTTTAATGGTTTTTAGATATGTAATAAATGTTTTAAAAGTAAAATGGGTCAAATAGTTATAAAAAAGCTATCGGAATTAAAACAACAGATTAGCAAAATAAATCCGCAAAAAGTTTTTCTGATAAGAGGGAAAAAATCTTATTCTGCAACAGGCGGAGACAGGTTTATTGATATGTTGCTTGAAAACATTGAATATACCTCTTTTTCTGATTTCAATATCAATCCACAACTTAAAGACCTACAAAAAGGTATCGCACTTTTTAAACAAGGTAATTATGAACTTATAGTGGCAATAGGTGGCGGAAGTGTTTTGGATATGGCAAAACTAATTAGTGTTTTTGCTCATCAAAATAATGATTTGGAGAGTATTGTACTTGGCAAAGCACAAATAACCGATAACAAAACACAGCTATTATCGATTCCTACAACAGCAGGAACAGGAGCTGAGGCTACACATTTTGCTGTTGTTTATATTGATAAAGTAAAATACTCGGTGGCTCATAGTGCCATTTTGCCCAATTATGTCTATTTATCATCGGAGTTTTCAATGTCGGCAAATAAGTACCTAACTGCTTGCACAGGGTTAGATGCATTTTGTCAGGCAGTTGAATCGGTTTGGAGCGTAAATGCAACTACAGAATCGCAAGTGTATGCTTTAAAGGCTATTGAATTAATTTGGGAAAATCTGCAAAAGGCTGTTTTAGAGAACAATAAACCTGCAAAAGAGCAGATGCTTGAAGCCTCGTTTTTGGCAGGCAAAGCAATTAATATCACAAAAACCACTGCCCCACATGCAATATCGTATGCGTTTACAAGTTATTATGATATTCCTCACGGACATGCAGTTGCTTTAAGTTTGCCTTTTTTTATGAATTATAATTATGATGCAACCAATACCGATTGTAATGATAAAAGGGGAGCATTGGCAGTAAGGGCAAGGATTAATAAAGTTTTGGATGTATTGGGTATTGATATTGAAGAGTCGAATAATAAAATTGAAATATTTTTTAACAGCATAGGTATTAGCATATCAATAAGTGAGATAATTACAAAATTTGATAAAAATGTAATAATCAACAATGTAAATACTGAGCGGTTAAGTAATAACCCTAGGTATGTTACGAAAGAGGTTTTAGGAAAAATATTTAGTAAATAATCAATTATTAAGGCATTAAGTTACATTGAGAAAACTTTAGCTATTAATATGGTAAAAAAAAAGAAAATATGACAAAAAATGATGTTACAAAGCTGTCATATAAGATAGTAGGGTGTGCAATAAAGGTACACAAAGAATTAGGTCCTGGTTTATTGGAGTCTGTATATGAAAAGTGTTTGAAGTATGAGTTGGAATTACAAGGTTTTAATGTTGAGCAACAAATTAGAGTACCTGTTACATATGGAGACTTGGAAATGGATGTTGATTTAAGACTGGATTTGCTAATTGATAAAACTGTTATTGTTGAGCTTAAAGCTGCACAAAATATTTTACCGGTTCATGAGGCACAATTATTGACATATATGAAGTTATTAAAAAAGCCACAAGGATTATTGATTAATTTTTATACTGATAATATATCAAAAACAATGAAACCATTTGTTAATGATGTTTTTAAAGAATTAGATGATTAATATTTCACCATTAAGGCATTAAGAAACAGTAAGAAAATTAAAATCTTAACTACCTTAACTTCTTGATGGTTTAAAAAGTATATATTTTAATAGTAATAAATAAAATATGAAAATGATTTTACTCTACATTGACCCCGCCTCAACAAGTGCTTTGCTTTATATTATTATTGCATTGGTTGCCACATTAGGTTTCGCTTTACGCGGATTTTTTTACAAAATAAAAAACTTGATACTGGGAAAAGGCTTTGTGAACAGCAACGATTTTGAGAACACCGACATTATTTTCTACTCAGAGGGGAAACAATATTGGTCGGTTTTTTTACCTGTAATTAAAGCACTTGAGCAAAAAAAAGTTCGCTGTGCCTATGTAACATCCGACAAAGACGACCCAGGATTAGATTACAAATCGGAGTATTACGACAGTAAATTTATTGGTAACTTAACAATGACATCGGTTTATTTAAACAAGCTTAAAGCAAAGTTTGTGGGTATGACCACCCCACAGTTGGATGTAATGATGATTCGCCGCTCAAAAAATGTTGGGCATTATGGGCATATTGTTCATGCACCTATTGATATTTTTACATATCGCAAATTTGCATTTGACTATTTTGATTCGGTATTTTGCTCGGGACCACATCAAATTGAGGGTATTGAAAAGCTTGAACAAAAGCGAGAAACGGATAAAAAACTGCTTTTAAAAACCGGATTAACCTACTACGATATTATGCTTGACGAGGTTAAAGCATTTGCAAAACCTAAAAAAAAGAACAAGGTAGTGCTTGTTGCACCAACATGGAAGGAGTATTCAATAATAAACAGGTTTGGGGTTAAGTTTTTTGAAAGCCTTTTACAGGATAGCACATACGATATTATACTGCGTCCGCACCCACAAAGTTATGTAAGTTTTCCCAAAGAAATTGGCGAAATTGAAGAGCATTTTAAAGATGAACTACGTATTACAATTGACAGGAATCCGCTTGGAACAGAGAGCATGGCAAAAGCCGATTTAATGATTGGTGACCTGTCGGGAGTATTTTGGGACTTTGCATTTTTATACTCAAAACCAATTTTATTGTTAAAAACCGAATTTGACAGCATTGAGGGATTTGAAGGGAGCGAGCTTGATTATGAAATGTGGGAGATGCGCGAGAGGTCTCGTCTTGGAAAAATATTTGACGAAAACGATATTGAGAAAATTAGCATTATGGTTAATGAAATATTACAAAATCCTCCAAGCATGCAACTTGAAGATCTTAAAAACGAATCGGTTTATAATTTTGGAAAAGCCGGCGAAACAGCAGCAAATCAGATTTTGGAGATAGTTGACAGCTTGAATGACAACCACTAACAAGAAAATAAGAAATAAAATTTCCTTACATTTGTAAAATAAAAAAGATTATGAACTTACAATATATCTCAGATAGCACCGGACAAACAACAGGAGTATTTATTCCTATAAATGAATGGAATAACCTCAAAAATAAATATAAAGGAATTGAGCAAGAAAGTATTGATATTCCTGAATGGCATAAAGACTTGGTAAGTCAACGACTTGAAGATTACAGAAAAAACCCAAATTCAGCTATTGATTTTGATATAGCAATGGATGATATTGAAAAAGACCTGTAATGTATAAATCCATTATGCTACCTCATGCAAAAGGTGATATTAGAAAAGCTGCTTTGTGGTATAATAAAAAGAGTAAAGGGCTTGGTAAAAAGTTTACTTCTAAAGTTAGGGAAACTGTTTCTGTTTTAAAACAAAACCCTAAATCTTCCAATATCCGCTATGATAACATAAGAACAGCCGTTTTAGACATTTTTCCGTTTATGATCCATTATTCCATTGACGAAAGTAATAAGACAATAATTATATCTTCTGTACTTCACACAAGCCGTAATCCCAAATTATGGGAATACATTTAACAATACAAAAAACTCTTGTTCTTCATAAATTTAATTGCAATCAGATGCAAACAACAAGGATACTAAATGAACATATTCGAAATTATACTATCACCATTTATATTTATAATTAAGCAACTGTTTTTATTTGGCTACCAACTAACCGAAAATTATGGTTGGGCAATTATACTTTTAAGCTTTGCCATATCGGCACTATTACTACCCATTTTTATAATAATTGAAAAAGCAAAAAAACGCGACGATGCCGTAAAGCGCAAAATGAAACCCCTGCTTAACGAGATTAAGCGTTGCTACAAAGGGCAAGAGCGGTATTACTATTTAAAAACCTTAAACAGACAGCATAACTACAGCCCATTACGTGCATTAATACCTATATTAAGTTTGCTGTTACAGATACCGTTTTTTATAGCTGCTTATCAATTTTTAGAGCATTTTGAACCTTTGCAGGGGGTGCAATTTTGGTTTATTAAAAACCTTGCCGCACCCGATGCCCTGTTTGGTGCCATAAACATATTGCCTATTGCCATGACATTAATAAACCTGCTAACTGCGTATTTTTACACCCGCAATGGCGACACATCTGAGCGCAAACAGATGCTTATTGTAGCAGGTATATTTCTTATACTGTTGTTTAAACTGCCGGCGGGCTTAGTGCTTTACTGGACAATGAACAACGTGTTTAGCTTTTTTAGGCTGTTTATTACAAACCCCGAGGTGTTTAGGAAAAGTGAAAAGAAAAAAAGCAGAAATACTTTAACCTTAAAAGAGATAAAATTGCGGTTTATTACAATTTTGCCAAAGCTAAAGGTTACATTTTATGTTTTATCTGTTTTGGGTATATTGAGCCAATTAAATTGGATATTTAATAACAGCTTTAATGGTTTAGCGTTACGGTTATTATTTATAGTAGCAGTATGTGCAGGTGTTGTTTTATTGATAGGCTTGTTTACAGTTGTTCATAAACTAAAGGAACCGATAAATGTAAAATCTGTAAAAAAACTATTTACACAGTTATGGTCGGTATTTAATACTACATTTTTTATCATACTAACATTTGCTGTTTTATCGCAAATTAACTGGGCATTAAAATTTAGCTTTAATGGTTTTATTTTACGTTTGCTTTTGTCGGTAGTACTTAGCGTAGTAATTACCTTGTTGCTTGCTACTGTTTCGAGTTTGTATTACGGTTTAATTTCTATTACGGCAAAAGAGTTGTATTATAAGATTATTAAAATAGGAGTAAACCAAAAAGGAGTATTTACAGTACGTCCGAGTCTGTTTTTCTCACTTATTTTTGCAATAATATATTTTTATTTGGCATCGCTATTTTATTACTCGGGGTTTAACATACGGTTAAGTGTTGTTTCATTAATAGTATTATTACCCTTGCAATTTATAGGCTTTATATATTTTAAAAGGGCAAAAAACACTACTTCAAAACCACTTTTTATTTTAACCTTTTTTTTACTGATAACCCTGTTTTTACTTCAACTTATTAATATATACATATTATTAAGTGGAGTAACAATTGATAAAACATTAGGGTTGATGAGTCTGCTGGGTAGCTTTGGCAACTTAAGTGATGTTGTTTTGCCAGGCATTTTCTTTATTTTAATAGCATTACCATTCTATATAAAAAAAACCAATATAAATATTCCTAAAACCGACTCAAATTGGGTAATTTATTTACTGTCAGTATTATATATCTGCGGATTTATGTTTTTATGGAATCCGTTGGTAGTTTTTTCCTCATTTCCTGAAATATTCAAATTCCAGGGTATTGAAATACTAACCAACAACCTTATTTTTTTTATAATTAGTACAGTAGGTTTAATGGCTGCTTACTATTTAATTCCACCAAAAAACAAGTTTATAGGTTTATGGATAATGTTGGGGATAACAGTAGTTTCGTTTTTAAACAGCACAATTTTTCCACTTGATGTTGGCGTTCTGCTCGTTAATAAATATGGAGAACAAGATAATATTGCAAAACCGTTATACTACTTTTTAACAGAAAGTGGATTTATTATTTTTATATTTTTTACAGTAAAATGGCTTATTACACAAAAAAAGCACTTAAAAAAAATTATTTTGGGCTTACTGCTAATTAATGTTACCCTTGTTGCACATAGTATTTTAATAGCATTAAATTCGGGCAGTTTTTTTAAATCAAAAGGAGAATTACATATTAATAATTCTACAATTGATTTTTCATCAACAAAAAAAAATGTTGTAATAGTAATTGCCGATATGTTTCAGGGATGGACTATGAATAAATTACTTAATGAAAACAGCAACCTTAAAAATGAATTAGCGGGTTTTGTATGGTATCCTAACACATTGTCAGTATCAAAAATTACAACAACATCAATTGCGCCTATAATAGGAGGACACAACTATTTACCTAAAAAGTTAGATTTGGACAAAAACCATACTATTACTGAAAAAATTACCGGAGCAATGCAATCTTTATCAAACAAAGCGCATAGTAAAGGTTTTAATTTTATTGCAAATAAATTATCGTATGTAAATATAAACAAAGTGAATTTTGATGCATTTATTCCCGAATGGAATAGTAAGTGGAGTATTTATAATGAAAAGCTTAATATTAGTGAGGTTCATGATAAAGATTATTATATTTTAATAAATAACGCTTTGTTTTTTAGTGCGCCTCTTTTTTTGAAACCCAAATTATATAATAAAGGTAATTGGTTTAAAAAACCCGATAAAAATGCAAATAACCTGATAACAAAAAAGTATAATTTTTTAAGGTTATTGCCGTTTATTTCAACTTCAGTTAATAGTAAACCCGCTTTTGTTGTGCTACACTCTTTAGTACCCCATTTTCCGTGGAATATAATTGATTCTACCGGCTCTATTATTTACGATGTGCCATCGCATAAAACAGCAGAGTGGACTTTAGAAACATTGGCGAAATGGTTTAATTGGATGAAAAAGAAAGGTATTTATGATAATACCAAAATAATAATTGTTTCAGACCATGGTATTAATACTCGAAAGCTGAGTTTAGATATAGACATGCCGTTTAAAAATAATACACCCGAAAAAGTGCCAATGAACGATGTAATAAGTTTAAATGCACTATTACTTGTTAAAGATTTTAATTGTAACGATACATTAAAAACAGACTGGCGTTTTATGAGCAATGCCGATGTTAACAGTATTGCTTTTAATGAAAAAAATAACCCGGCAAATGATACCTTGCAAACTTCAAGAGTATTAAAAGGTAGTATTTCATCGTGGTCGAAAAATCTGACAAGTATGAATAAATTTTCAATTAGCTATACATATTCTGTAAAAGATAATATTTTTGATGCAAATAATTGGAAACGGATAGAATAAACCTATTATGAATGTATTTGAACTTATAATATCACCTTTTATTTTTATAATTAAACAGTTGTTTCTGTTTAGCTATAACATAACAGGCAACTATGGTTGGGCAATTATACTTTTAAGCTTTGCCATATCGGCACTGTTACTACCCATTTTTATTTTAATTGAAAAAGCAAAAAAGAAAGACGATGCCGTAAAGCGCAAAATGAAACCGCAGCTTAACGAAATTAAGCGTTGCTACAAAGGGCAAGAGCGGTATTACTATTTAAAAACCTTAAACAGACAGCATAACTACAGCCCTTTACGTGCCTTAATACCAATATTAAGTTTGCTGTTGCAGATACCGTTTTTTATAGCTGCTTACCAATTTTTAGAGCATTTTGAACCTATGCAGGGGGTGCAATTTTGGTTTATTAAAAACCTTGCTGCACCCGATGCCCTGTTTGGTGCAATAAACATATTGCCTATTGCCATGACATTAATAAACCTGTTAACTGCTTACTTTTATACTCGCAATGGCGACACATCGGAACGCAAACAGATGCTTATTGTAGCAGGTATATTCCTTATACTATTGTTTAAACTGCCGGCGGGCTTGGTGCTTTACTGGACCATGAACAATGTATTTAGCTTTTTTAGGATGTTTATTACAAACCCCGAAGTGTTTAGAAAAGTAGGCAAAAGGAAATCAGCAGATACTATCAGCTTTATTAAAATTAGAATCAATTTTGCACAAAAATCATCTATACTAAAAAAATCATTAATCACATTAATAATAATAAGTGTTCTAAGTCAACTAAATTGGGCCACTCAAAATAGTTTTGATAGCATTGTTATAAGGTTAATTAGTGCATTAATTGGAAGCTTTGTTCTTACTGTATTTGTTTGGATTGCAATTGTTATTGCTGATTATCTCAAACCAATAGTATCAAAAATAGAAATACCTCCAATACTCTATTTTACCTTACTGTTTTTATCGCTCTATTTTCATTTCTCATCTCAATACTATTTTACTGGCACTAACACTACGCTATCTGTTGTTGCATTATTGTTTGTATTGCTCGTACAATTTGCTGGTATGTTTTATTTTATACGTATTGCAAAAAAGAGTAACTATTATGTATATCAGATAGTCTCGTTTTTGCTAATAACAATACTATTAAGTCAAACTATTGGTATAAAGGTATTGTTAAATAGCGGTAAACCAACAGATTTTCACTTCTTTAACCTGTTATATAGTGTTAGCGAAAGCTCTTACTATATAGTTTGGTTGCAGGGCATTTTATTTACACTATTAGCATTGCCATTTTATTTAAAATACAACAGAAATTCTTTTAAATTATTACCTCCAATACACTCGGCAACATATTTATTGTCACTTATCTATATTGACGGTTTGGTATTTTATTGGAATCCACTAATTGTTTATTCATCATTTCCACAAAATTTTAGTTTTCCGGCAATTAACTTCTTTTCTAATAACTTTACACCCTTTATTATAACAATCGCTATCGGTATTGGGCTATACTTAATTACTCCAAAAAAGTTAAAATATTTATTGCAAATATTGGGTCTTTCTATTTCAATAATAGTTTTTTTATACAGTTCAATTATTCCTTACGATGTAGGCACTCTTCAAGTAAACTTTTTCTCTCATGAAGAAAGACTTGCAGCAAAAGCTATTTATTATTTTTTAGAGGCCTTATTGTTAATGGCAGTTTTTGCAGGCAGTACATGGTTAGTAAAAAAACAATTAAACCGTAAAATATTAGTTGCGCTTATTGCCCTCAATCTGTTCTTAATTGGGCAAAGTTTGTTTTTATCCTTTCGCACAGACGATTTCTTTTCAAAAAAACATGATATTGATGATAATCAACAAGAAACCAACTCCTATTTAAATAAAATACCTTTTTCAAAAACACAAAAAAATGTTTTGTATTTTATTATTGATGGTGCTCAAGGATGGTATATGCATGATATCCTAAAAGAAGATTCTACCTTACTTGATATTTATAATGGCTTTATTTGGTATCCAAACACAATCTCAACATCAAATTACACTTATTCTTCTGTTCCTTCAATGACAAGTGGTTCCGGCTTTACCATTGCCAACATGAACTCTGACGATGAACACACAATAACTCAAAAAATTACTAAATCAACAGAAGTATTTTACAATAAAATCAACGATAAAGGTTATTATTTTACAGGCAATAGCTTAAAATATTCTGATGTAGATCACGGCTTGATTGATAATTATTTGCCAACATGGTCTGATACCTGGAACTCATATTTAGACATTGGTTTTCAGAATGAAATGTGGTACACTCAATTATGGGAGAATGCGTTGTTTTCAGGTGCACCGCTATTTTTAAAACCAAAAATATATAACAAAAACAAGTGGTTAGTAAATAGTAATATTCCCATTAATTCAAGTTTATTGAACAAATACAATTTCATTCGCCTATTACCTCAAATATCAGTAAGTGATAGTGAAAAGCCAAATTTCATTTACATCCATTCAATGTTTACTCATGTGCCTTGGGATTTAATATCAGATGACAATAAATTTGTAAGAGATGTTTCGCCTTATGAAAATCAACAATGGTTTACCTACCTTTTTGGTAAGTGGCTAAAATGGATGAAAGAAAATGATGTTTACGATAACACCAAGATTATCTTGGTTGCAGACCACGGTCCGTCATGGTGGCACTACCATAAAAAAATTGAAGATTACGATGCACCTATAATCTGGACAAAAGATAAAAAAGTTTCTATGATGGAATTTATGAGACTAAACTCCCTTTTGATGGTTAAAGACTTTAAATCAAAAAAACCAATGCGTGAAGATTGGAGGTTAATGTGCAATAATGATGCTTATGCCATTGCTTTTGATGAGAATGACCCAACTAAAGTCGATTCTGCCTCAAGAACAATAACTACCTACTATACAAAATGGCATACCGATTTGCGAACAAGAAAGAAGTATCACAATAATCTTGTTTTTGAAGTTAAAGACTATGTTTATGATATGAAAAATTGGAAAAAAATAAAATAGTCAGATATGAATACTGTTGAAATAATACTATCCCCTTTCATTTTCATAATCAAACAATTGTTTCTGTTTAGTTACAGCCTAACTAATAATTATGGGTTATCTATTATATTGCTGAGTTTTGTCATCTCGCTGCTTTTACTGCCCATTTTTATTTTAATTGAAAAAGCAAAAAAGCGTGACGATGCGGTAAAACACAAAATGAAACCTTTGGTTGATGAGATAAAACGGTGCTACAAAGGACAAGAAAGATATTACTATTTAAAAACACTAAACAGGCAGCACAACTATAGCCCGTTGCGAGCTTTAATTCCAATATTGAGCCTGCTGTTGCAGATACCATTTTTTATTGCTGCTTACCAATTTCTGGAAGGATTTGAACCTCTGGCAGGTATCAGTTTTTGGTTTATTAATGACCTTGCCGCACCCGATGCCCTGTTTGGCCCAATAAACATATTGCCTATTGCCATGACATTAATAAACCTGTTAACTGCATATTTTTATACTCGCAATGGCGACACATCGGAACGCAAACAGATGCTTATTGTAGCAGGTATATTCCTTATACTATTGTTTAAACTACCGGCGGGCTTGGTGCTTTACTGGACCATGAACAATGTGTTTAGCTTTTTTAGGATGTTTATTACAAACCCCGAAGTGTTTAGAAAAGTAGAAAAGCAACAAAGCTGTACCGTAATTAGGTTTGCCGATTTAAAAACACAGGTTAGTCCATTGCTCCCGAAATTGAAGCGCACATTTATTGTATTGGCTGTTGTTGCAGTACTTAGCCAATTAAACTGGGCAAGGCTAAATAATAGTTACGCTGATATTATTTTACGGATTGTTTTAGTAATAGCTGGCAGTTTTATATTGACAGTATTTGCGGGTATATCAATTTTGGTATTTAACCACTACAAACCACTTATCTCAAAAATTCAGGTAAAACCCAAAATCTATTTTTCGATTCTGTTTTTAACATTTTATTTTTATTTGGCAGGTGAATTGTATTTTACAGGGGTAAATACAACCCTCAGTGCGCTTTCCATAACAGCCCTTATTCCTTTGCAAATCATAGGTTTTTTATACACCACGCGAATGGCAAAATACACAAAACCCATTCTTTTACACATTACCTCATTTTTGTTAATATTTATCTTTATCTGCCAAATATTTAACCTAATAGTATTCCTTGGCGGCAAAGAAATTTTGCTTAGCATGTCCAATATTAACATTACGGTTGAGAATAGCACTTTGTCGAATTTCGTTCTGTCAGGTATTCTTTTTTCACTAATTACTATTCCGTATTATTTCAATTATCGTAAAATTAAACTTGCAACATCTGCAAAATCCAACTGGCTTATATACATATTAGCCACATTATATATTGTTGGCCTTATATTCTTCTGGAATCCACTACTTGTATTTTCATCATCACCTGAAACATTTGATTTTCCGGCAATTAAGATTTTAAAAAATAATTTCAACCTATTTCTAATCAGCTTAACCACTGTAATAATCCTTTTTGCTGTTCTTCCAAAAAAAATTAAAAGAATATGGTTGCTGTTTGTACTTGTAATCGCTACACTAACATTTATTTACAGCTCAGTAATTCCTATCAATTTAGGGTCGTTGCAAGAATCGAGGTTTGCCGAACAAGAGAAACTTGCTGCACCAATAATTAATTATATACTTGAGGCATTTTTACTTATTGGTGTTTTTATAGGTGTGAGATGGGTTTATTGCAAAAAATACACAAAAGCCATTATCGGTGTATTAGTTTTGCTCAATATTTTTCTAATAGGGAATAGTTTATACAAAACCGCAAAAACTGGATTCTTCTTTAAAATAAACACAGAATTAGGTGCTAATTCAATGCAAGGAGAAATCGCTTTCTCAAAAGATAAACAAAATATAATATATTTTTTAGCTGATGGATTTCAAGGATGGTTTATAAGACAAATAATCGAGGAGAATCCTGAACTAAAAGAAACTTTTGAGGGATTTATATGGTATCCCAACACATTATCTCATTCTAACTATACTCACTCATCCCTTACATCTTTATTTGGTGGACATAAATATTCTGTAACATGGATGAATAAAGATAATGGACATACCATTAAAGAAAAGATAACCAAAGTTTCCAATCTATTTGTTCAAAAAGTAAAATCGAAAGGTTACACATATTCCAGTACCAAAATGCACCTTTCTGGAATAGACAAAAGCCAATTCGACACTTTTATTCCCAAATGGGACGATAGTTGGAGAAAATGGTCTGATGATTTACATTTAGGTATTTTTCACGAAATATGGTACACACGTTTATATGAAAATGCCATTTTCTATAGCGTACCCCTTTTTTTTAAACCTAAAATATACAACAATAAAAAATGGCTATCTCACTATCAATATAAATCTACTGAACCTGCAGTATTAAAAAATTTCAACTTTGCCCGACTTTGGCCATATATTTCAAATACTAATGCTGATAAACCAAGTTTTATTTATATTCATTTCCATGCACTTCACAATCCATGGAGTATTATAACCGATAATGGAAAAATGGTTAACAATGTTTCACCATATGAAAATAACAAATGGTTTATTAAACAATTCAGCATTTGGATTAAATGGATGAAAGCCAATGATGTTTACGACAATACAAAAATTGTCATAGTTTCAGACCATGGGGCAACTTGGTATCAATATGATGGGCCTCTTGATTTTGAATCGCCTGTTAAATGGGATAAAGATGATTTAACAAAAATAAGAGAACGATATTACTGGAGACTCAATGCTTTATTATTAACAAAAGATTTTAATTCACATGGACCACTTAAAGAAGACTGGCGCTTAATGAGTAATGCTGATGCACCAGCTATTATCTTTAATGAAAATGATCCAACAAAAATAGATTCAGCATACAGAATACTGCAAACTATTTTTACTCCTTGGGAAAGCCATATGCTTGAACAAAGAACACTTAAGGTGTACAAACATTTTGAAGTAACCAATAATATATTTAATTTAAAAAATTGGAAAAGAGTAGAATAACTGATTGTTTATATTTATAACGTTAAATAAAGCCTGTTCATAAAGTCGTTATTTTTGTTTTATAGACTTGCGAAACTTGAAAAATGTAGGTCATAACTTGTTTTGAGATGACCATTTTGAAGGTAAGCGTAACGCAGTTTTTCTTGAGTTTTATTGACAGAAAAATACATGTTTTGTTTCTCCATAATTCAAATCAGTTAATAAAAAATACAAGATATTGTTTAACCTTATTACATTTGCAAACAAATCTCTATAAAAAACATGAAAACAGAAAAAGTATTTCTTTTTTTATTACTTTCTTCAATAACAGCTATTGTATTAATTCCATTTATTAAAACAGGTATTGCTACAGGCGACGATGCCGAATTTCTCATATCCGGCTTAATTAAAAATTACAAGAGTGATGCTGTAAATTACGCAGAAAGAGCCGGGCGTTTCTATTTTTTGTTAACAAAACCACTTTACAACTTACCATACTTAATACATAACTTAATAGTAATAAAAACAATCAATATTATTCTATTAACAATAAATTTGATTCTGTTAAGTGCTATTATTAAACAATTATTTAACAACAAATGGATAACTTATTTATTATATATTCTCCTTTTAACATTCATTACCATAAAAGGTCGAAATAATCCAATTGTATCATTCCAATGGTATTTTACAGGCTCTTTTATTTTTGTTTTATCATCAATTTATTATGCACTAAAATATAGCAAATCATATACTAAAAAACATAGAATTCTATCAATAGTATTTTTTGTTACAGGTTTAATTTTTTACGAAGTTTATTTATTGTATGCTCCACTTATTATTCTATCAAGTTTGAATTATAGTAACAAGATAAGGCATGCCTTTATAAAAAACAAACTATCAAATATTATAAAAGTATCGACACCTTTTTTTATTACAGGTTTAGTTTATGTAATTTCCTATTTTGCTTATAGATTATATTATCCACCGGATTATTCAGGAACATCTATAGCTAATGGATTTAAATTTTATGATGGACTAAATACAATTTTTGATCTTTCCAGAGGAGCATATCCTTGCTATTTTTTCTTTTTTGGAAAATCCGTTTTTTGGCACACAAGTCCACTATTAAAAAATCATATTCAAAACTTAGGTTATATACTTGAAACAGCAAATTATTTGTGGTATATAAAGGCTATAGTTATAGGCAGCATCTCTTTTGTATTTTTAAATTCTATGAAAATTAAAGAAATAAAAAGGATTCTGATTATTTTTATAGCAGCCGTTTTATTTATTTATATACCACAAATACCGTTAGCATTAACCGAAAAATATACATATCAATATCCGGGAATGGATAATTATATTACAACATTATTTGGCTTCTTTTCAGTCGTTTTTGCAATTACTATTATCTTCTCATTAGTTTCATTTTTACAAAATTCAATTATAAAAAGAGTTTTAATTACTATAATTGGTATTGTAATTAGTATTGGTTCAATTTTAACTGATTACATTAATTACCATGCAGTTAAAGACCTTCAGCAGCCATTGTATACTTTCAAATGTATTGATGAGTTTATTGAGACTGATGAATTTAAATCATTGCCTGAAAATGCCTTTGTATATTCTCCAAACCTATACAAAAATTCAAAAATAAGTTACATGTATAGTCAAGGCTATAAATGGGATAATTATATTCATCTAAAAACAAATAAGAATATTAAATTTATCAAATCAAAAAACAAACTTATAAATGCCCTTAACAATAAAAGAGAAAATATATACTATTTAAAATATAATTATAGTAAGAAAGATATGGATAGGTTTATAGCCTTTGGACCCATATCTCAAAAGTCAATTGTTGATTCAATAAATACTATAATACTTTCTGACAGTATAGTTTGCTATAATTACTCATCATATAAAGATTTTACAATCTCTTTTGCTCATAATTCAAGTTCTTATTCAGTAAACAACAAACTATTTTATTCCAACAATAAACAGGCTTATGTTAGATATAAATATTGGAATTTTAACAACTATTTTAAACCTGTTAAAATAATAGCTGATGATATTAATATGAATACTATAAATATTTCACATTTGAATAACTCTAATTTTGTTGATGTAATACTTAAATGATATGACTGAAAAAACACATCAGACAATTATGCATGAATTCCCAAAACAGAGGTCAATTTTACCTGAGGCATATCAGCAAATTTATTCTAATCATTATAAAAGTAACCGTGATGGAGGAACATCTGCTGCTTCACTTTCTCAAAAAATGGAAGCGTGGATGCATAAAAAGGTCGCTGCCGACTTGAAAAATAAAATACCTGAGAGTACATTAGAGATTGGAGCCGGAACACTAAACCAATTGCAATATGAAGCAGATACTGTTTATGACATAATTGAGCCTTTTAAAGATTTATTTAAGGACGCACCTGAACTTAAAAAAATTAACTCAATTTATACAGACATTAGTGAAATAGAGAATAAAAAATATGAAAGAATTACATCTGTTGCAACATTTGAGCATATTACAAATTTACCCTATGTAGTCGCCAAAACATGCACACTACTTAATAAAGGAGGAACATTACGAGTTGCTATTCCTAATGAGGGTACAATTTTGTGGAAACTTGGGTGGATGTTTACTACAGGACTTGAATTTAAATTCAAGTACAATTTAAAATACTCAACACTACTATATCATGAACATGTTAATAGTGCCAATGATATTGAGGTGGTTTTAAAGCATTTTTATTCTGATATAAAATGCAATGTTTTTGGAATTCATAAATCATTGGGTTTATATAGATTTTATGAGTGTAGAAATCCGAAATATGATATTGCTAATACTTTTTTAGAAAATGAAAAACACAGTTAGAATGACCGAAGTAAACCTTTGCGTTGTAGTATCAGTATATAATGAGCAAGAATCATTGCCATACTTTTATCCGGTGCTCAAAAAGGAGCTGGAATTATTAGATATTACTTATCAAATTATTTTTGTAAATGATGGCAGCTCAGATAATAGTATCAAAATATTGCGCGATTATGCCAAAAATGACAATAACATAAAAATACTAAACTTCTCAAGAAATTTTGGACATGAAGCTGCAATGCTTGCAGGGCTTGACTACTCAAATGCAGATGCAATAGTATGTATGGACAGTGATTTACAGCATCCACCAAGTTGTTTAAAAGATATGGTGGCTACTTATAAAAATGGTGCTGACATAATAAATATGATTAGAGAAGATAGAAAAGATGGGGGAATTCAAAAAAACCTTATGTCGAAACTCTTTTATGGCATTTTAAATAAAATGACAAATGTTACTATTGAACCAAATGCTTCCGATTTTTTCTTATTATCAAAAAGGGTAGTTAATATTTTAAAAAATGATTATAGAGAGCGTACGCGTTTTTTACGAGGGATTATTCAAATAATAGGATTTAATAAAGAGAAATTGCCATTTATTGCACCCAAGAGAGTTGCCGGAGAAAGCAAGTATTCATTTTTAAAACTTGTAGTATTTTCGTTTTCAGCAATTTCAGCTTTAACAAAAGCTCCATTACGAATAGGCATTTATACCGGATTATTGTTTGCTTTTTTAAGTATTATTGTAGGCTTAGTTTCTGTAGTAATGCGATTTATGGGGCAACCATCGCCAGGTTATACAACAATTGTTGTACTTATGAGCGCAATGTTTAGTATTCAGTTTTTTGTTTTAGGAATTATGAGCGACTATATTGGTTTTTTATTCGATGAATCGAAAAAACGACCTCATTATCATGTTATGGATGAAACAACACATGACTGATATATTTATTGAGACGTACTAAAAATGATTAAACATCTGTGGCAAATAGCAAATAATGGACACAAATTATAAACGGATAAAATTACTTAATTTTTATCAATCCATTCAATCGCTACATATCATCAATGCTCAAGCCTCTATACTCAACCCTATAGCCTATAAGTTTTTGAATCAACTTTTGCGATTTTAGAATTAAAACATCTAAACTTATCTTATCAGCATTCAGTTTTACCTCGGCAATAAGTACTTTCTTTTCTCGCTTATTTATTGCCACAATATCAATTTCATTTTTATTTCCTCGTTCCCAATAACTGCCAATTTCCGAATAATTAGATTCAAGTATTAGCTTCTCTTTAAAATACTTTTCAAGCACTCTGCCCGAGTATAAATCAAAATCGCGTTTTACTATTTTCTTCAAATATTCATAATTTTGAATCTCAACTGCCGATGAATATTTAAAAATAAACCGAAACCAGAAATTTAAAAAATTATCATTTATATAATATTTTACAGTTCTGCTTTGTGGTTTCGACAAAATAGGACGTACTTTTTTTATTATTGAATATTCATTTTCTAACTTATCTAAATAGCCACCAATATCTTTTTGCAATATTGATTCAATTGCCTGGCGCGAAGTTTTTGATGATGCAATTAACGAAAGAATAGAAAAATAAGTTGCATAATCCCTACCCATCTCTTCAATAAGTAAATTACGTCCTTCATCAATTAATAACGAATTCTTTCTAAAAATCTCGTTTATTATTAATGTAGTTTTAACAGCCTTACGCTCAATTAAAATCTCGGTATATTTTGCCATACCACCGGTAATCGCATAAAAAAATAGCAAGTCTTTATTAGTGAATTTAAGATTTGATTCTACTAACATTTGCTTTATTACATTAATATTAAAAGGCTCTAATAATATTCGCTCATTTACCCTACCAAACAGGGGTTCTTTCGAATTTTCAAATATTTTTTTCATTAACGAATAAATTGAACCACACACAATCAAATTCAATTTACTTTTATGTTTATACTTATTCCAAATGTTTTGCATATCACTGTAAATAGACGGATTAATCTTGCCAAAATCCTGAAATTCGTCTATCACAACTGTAAAATTTTCATACTCCGAAGAATACAACAGTAGTTCAAAAATCTGCTTAAATGTTGTTAACTCGCCAATAATTGGAATTTTTAACTCATTCTTTATTGTCTCAATAAATTCAGCACACAACAACGCTTCATTTTTTTTTGCAACAAACAGGTAAACCGCTCTTCTGTTTTCAATATATTTATGCAACAATCTTGTTTTACCAACACGCCTTCTGCCTAACATTAATGTTAATTGGGCACTGCTATCAGTTCTTTTTTCAATTGTTGACAGCAAACTCAACTCCGATTCTCTGTTATAAAATTTCATTATGCTAAATTTAATCTTTATCAAAAATATTTTTTAACGTAACATTGGCTACTGTAACCAATGTTACGTTAAAAAATATTACTGTAACCACTATTACTGTAATAGCCATTACAAATATAACAACTATTTATATATTTTCCATATTTAGGATAATACTTTTAACCTGCATTATGCATGAATTTTCACAAAAAGTATCTATCTCATTAACTTATTGTGTTTTATGTGATTTTGCTATTTTATATTAATTTTTGCAAAAATTTACCAAAGGCAAATTAAATTTTACCATACTCGGCGTCTGCATAGTTCGGCAGACAGGTTATTGCCTGTTCACAGTCTTCATACTTCGACAATGCTCAGCACAAGCATACAGCTTCTCGGTTAACATGGCAATTGTAAAATTTGTTTATAAAAGTTATTTATAATCACTTTAAATTACCTCTTAACGTGTATTTTGCAAAGTTTAAATTACAATAAGCAGGGTTAATTTGCTAAGTTTGCATGGCAATTTTCACTATGGAGCAGTTTTATAAAACACATACCGAATTATTAGATAATGTACAAGCGGCCATTCCGCGTGAGTTAAGAAATGAAATTGACTGGCGGCAAAGGCTTATAGGTATAAAAGGAACCCGTGGTATTGGTAAAACCGTTTTTTTGCTCGACTATATAAAATCGACTTTTGGTAATGACAGGTCATGCCTTTACGTAAATTTGAATAACTTCTATTTCTCAGGACACTCTTTAGTTAATTTTGCTAACGAATTCAGAAAAACAGGGGGGAGAACACTTGTACTTGACCAGATTTTTAAATATCCGGAATGGTCAAAAGCATTGCGTGAAATTTATGATAGATATACAGACCTTCAGATAATATTTACAGGCAGCCCAGTAATGCGCTTAAAAGAGAATAACCCCGACCTTAATGATAAGGTTGCCGCATATCAATTAAGAGGATTGTCTTTTAGGGAATATATAAACTATAAAACCAATAGTACTTTTAAGAAATATAGTCTTAATGAAATTTTAAAGTATCATACAGAAATTGCCAAAGATATTTTGTTTAAAGTAAAACCCCTTGCCTATTTCAATAGTTATCTGCAACATGGTTTTTATCCTTTTTTTGCTGAGAATATCAATTTTAGCGAGAACATTATTAAAATAGTAAACCTCACACTTGAAATTGACATTCCGGTTTTGCAGCAAATGGAGCTAAAATATTTGCCAAAACTTAAAAAACTTGTTTATGAGCTGTCAAAAGACACCCCCCATACCCCTAACATAAGCCGGTTAAGCAACTCTATTGACACAAGTAGGGCAACGGTAATTAATTATCTTAAATACCTGCGTAATGCGCGGCTTATCAATATGGTTTATCAAGGCAATAAAGATGATAATAGAAAGCCCGAACGCATATATCTGAAAAACCCGAATCTTTTATATGCAATATCAATGATTGAACCATCAAAACAGGCACTATGGGAAACCTATTTTTTATATCAACTTAAAAACGGGCATTTAGTATCGGGTAATGGTAAAAAAGGAGAATTTATTATTGATAATGAATTGATTTTTAAAATAGGATACAATAAACGGTTGACCAACAATAGTGAAAAAACATATATGGCTGTTGATATGGAAGAGGTTGGTGATGGCAACAAGATTCCACTGTGGCTGTTTGGATTTTTATATTAAAGAAGACGGAGACTGGAGAATAACATTAAATTATAATATAAATTCATAATAATTAAATAAAAATGGCAAAAGAGAAAAAATTTATCACGTGTGATGGTAATCATGCAGCCTCTCATATCGCTTATATGTTTAGCGAGATTGCTGCAATTTACCCAATCACCCCATCGTCAAACATGGCAGAAAATGTTGACGAGTGGGCGGCTAATGGTCGTAAAAATATTTTTGGAGAGATAGTTGACGTAATTGAATTACAAAGTGAAGGTGGCGCATCGGGTACGGTTCACGGTTCACTTCAGGGTGGAGCCTTAACCTCAACCTATACTGCATCGCAGGGATTGTTGCTTATGATACCAAACATGTACAAAATTGCCGGCGAATTGTTGCCTGCTGTTTTTCATGTATCGGCACGTAGCTTGGCAGCACAGGCACTTTCTATTTTTGGCGACCACTCTGATGTAATGAGCGCGCGCCAAACAGGTTTTGCATTTCTTGCATCGGGTTCGGTACAAGAGGCAATGGATTTAGCAGGTGTAGCTCACTTAACTGCAATTAAATCAAGAATACCGTTTGTGCATTTTTTCGATGGATTCCGTACCTCGCACGAAATTCAAAAAATTGAATTGTTAGAAAACGATGATTTGAAACCACTATTGGATATGGAGGCACTTCAGGCTTTTCGCGATAATGCTTTAAGTCCTAACCACCCTGTAACACGTGGACTGGCTCAAAACCCCGATATTTATTTTCAAACGCGCGAAGTAGCAAATAAATTTTATGATGCTGTACCCGATATGGTAGCTGATTACATGATCGAAATTACAAAAATTACAGGCCGCGAGTACAAGCCATTTATGTACTATGGCGACAGTAATGCCGAAAATGTAATTATTGCAATTGGCTCTGTTACCGAAACTATTCGCGAGGTGGTTGACAGCATGAACGCAAAAGGCGAAAAAGTTGGTGTATTGGTAGTTCACTTGTACCGTCCGTTTTCGGCTAAGCATTTTATGCAAAGCATGCCTAAAACAGTTAAACGCATTACCGTTTTAGACAGAACCAAAGAGCCGGGAGCAAATGGCGAGCCATTGTACCTTGACGTAAGAGACCTATATTACAATAAAGAAAATGCTCCAATAATTGTTGGTGGACGCTATGGTTTATCATCAAAAGATACTACACCGGCCATGATTATTAGCGTATTTGATAATATGAAAATGGCTGAGCCCAAAAATAGGTTCACACTCGGTATTATCGATGATGTAACCTTTACCTCATTGCCTTTATTGCCCGAGATAAGTTTAGAATCGGAAGGACGTTTTGAGGCTAAATTTTATGGTTTAGGTTCAGACGGTACAGTTGGAGCAAACAAAAACTCAATAAAAATTATTGGTGATTCAACCGATAAATTTTGTCAGGCATATTTTGCCTATGACTCTAAAAAATCGGGTGGTTTTACAGCCTCGCATCTTCGTTTTGGCGATAAAAAAATTATGAGCCCGTATTTGGTTAATACCCCCGACTTTGTTGCATGCCATGTGCCTGCATATCTCGGAAAATATGACATGCTTAAAGGTTTGAAAAAAGGCGGCACATTCTTGTTAAATGCTATTTGGGATGCTGAGGAGACTAAAAAGCACTTGCCAGACTCAATAAAAAAATACCTTGCCAATAATAATATTAACATGTATATTATTAATGCAACAGGATTGGCTGAGGAAATTGGTTTAGGAAACCGTACCAACACAATTATGCAGGCAGCATTTTTTAAAATTGCCGATGTAATACCTTACGATGTTGCAGTTGAGCAAATGAAAAAAATGATTGTAAAATCGTTTGGTTCAAAAGGCGAAAATGTGATAACAATGAACTATGCAGCTGTTGATGCGGGTAGCGATGTTATTAAAGTTGACATACCTGCCGAATGGGCTTCAATTGAAGTTAAAGATACTACTGTTGTGAATACTAATATTCCTGAATTTGTGAGGAACGTAGTTGAGCCAATCAACAACCTTGCCGGTGATGATTTACCTGTTTCGGCCTTTATTGACCGCGAAGATGGTACTTTTCCTGCCGGCACGGCACAATATGAAAAACGCGGTATTGCAGTAAATATTCCCGAATGGAATGCCGATACTTGCATTCAGTGTAACCAATGCGCTTATGTTTGTCCTCACGCTGCCATTCGTCCGTTCTTGTTAGATGAGAAAGAGCAAGCAGCAGCCCCTGAAGGCTCAAATACTATTAAAGCAAATGGTAAAGGGTACGATGGATTAGGATTCCGTATTCAGATATCGACATTAGATTGTACCGGTTGTGGCAACTGTGTTGATGTATGTCCTTCAAAAACAAAATCGCTTGTTATGAAGCCAATAGCTTCACAAGAGTCTGAAATTCCGCGTTGGGACTATATGGCAAATGAGGTTAGCATTAAGCTTATTGCATCAAAATTCCAAAACGTAAAAGCATCGCAGTTTGCAAAACCGTTGTTTGAATTCTCAGGTGCTTGCGCAGGATGCGGCGAAACGCCATATATTAAAGCTGTTACACAACTATATGGCGAAAGCATGATGGTTGCCAATGCAACAGGTTGCTCTTCAATTTATGGTGGTTCGGCACCATCAACACCTTATTGTGCTGCTAAAAACGGTAAAGGTGTGGCATGGGCCAATTCACTATTTGAAGATAACGCAGAATATGGACTTGGCATGGCACTATCGGCAAAAAAGTTACAGAACCGCATTGAGCGACTTAGTAAAGAAAATGCCGACAAATTTAGTGCCGATACCAATGCTGCTATTACCGAATGGAGCGAGGTTAAACGTAAAACTGAAGAATCAATTGCTGCATCAGAAAAAGCAATTGCCGCTTTAGAAAAAGAGTCGGCTCCTATTGCCAAAGAGATTTTGGCTATTAAAGATTGGATGCCAAAACGAAGTAACTGGATATTTGGTGGCGATGGTTGGGCTTATGACATAGGTTACGGAGGCCTTGATCATGTTTTGGCATCGGGCGAAGATGTAAATATTTTGGTGCTTGACACAGAGATTTACTCAAATACAGGTGGTCAAAGCAGTAAAGCTACTCCAATTGGAGCTGTTGCTAAATTTGCTGCATCGGGTAAAAAGATACGTAAAAAAGACCTTGGAATGATGGCTATGAGTTATGGTTATGTTTATGTTGCCCAGGTTTCAATGGGTGCTAGTCAAGCTCAATATTTTAAAGCATTAAAAGAGGCCGAAGCTTACCCCGGTCCTTCATTAATAATTGCTTATTCTCCATGTATCAGCCACGGAATACATACCGGAATGGGTAGTACACAGGGCGAAATGAAAAAAGCAGTTGAGTCAGGTTACTGGCACATGTATCGCTTTAACCCTGAATTAGAGAAAGATGGAAAGAATCCGTTTGTGTTGGACTCAAAAGAGCCTAAATGGGACGAATTCCAGAATTTCCTTATGGGAGAGGTACGTTATACCTCATTGATAAAAAGTTTCCCCGAAGAGGCCAAAGAGCTGTTTGTTGCCGCCGAGGAAAATGCAAAATGGCGTTACAAATCATATCAGCGTATGGCTGCTATGGATTTTTCGAAGTAAGAAAAGCTAAAACTACAAAACCAATTATTGATAATTTGGATTTTGTTTATTGATATAAAAAGCCCTGCTACTTTATTGAAGCAGGGCTTTTTATTTCCGGTGTATGTTTAGACAACCTGACCCTGTTGTTGATAATTATGACATAAACTCAGAACAACTGACTTAATCGGATTTGAAATGAGATAGCACTAAAAGCGGCACAAGTAACAAATATGGTTTTTAAAAAAAAAAGGTTGCATGTGTTGCAATAAAGGTAGTGCAACGAAGAAGTTGGCAATAAGCCTGAGAAAAATTTTACCTGTTTGCCAAAACGCCATCCGGATCCAGAATATTCCATTTCTTAAAAATTTACAGTTCTTGTGCAGATACTATTAAAGAATTGTAACACTAAAAAAAAAAAGACTCACGTATCTATAATATGTCTATTTCTTTATTTTGTTAATACTTTTTTTATTTGTATTTTACAAGTATTAAGGGGTGTTTAACATGTTAATTATTACGTTTTAACATTTTTAAGAATAAGCTTTTTGCAATAGTTTTCTTTAACAAAAAAGAAAAATGTCATGAAAAAAATTTGTTTAATTTCCATTGTATTTATTTTTGCTTTTGCTTCTGCATTTGGACAAACTAAATCTGAAAAACAGAAAATTATTTCAAAAACGAATGTAAAAGCTTTACAAGATTTTGCAATAAAATCTGATAAAGAATTCAAAGCCAATAAAGCCAAAGCTCTTGAAATGGCAAAACAAAAAGGTTGGGTTATTAAAAAGAAACTTGATAACGGAGGTCTTATTGAATTGCAAGGTGTATCAGAGGCAGGGTTACCTATTTACTATATTACTCAAAATTATGAAGCTGCACGAACAATATCTACAAATAAACTATGGCCGGGAGAAAGCCTTGGTTTAAACCTTACCGGTAGCGGAATGCTTGTTGGCGAATGGGATGGAGACGCTATTCGTACTACTCACCAAGAAATTACAGGAAGAGCTACAATAAAAGATGGTGCGACAACGCTTGCCGACCATGCAACTCATGTTGGAGGTACAATGATAGCTTCTGGTGTTGATAATTTGGCAAAAGGTATGGCTTATGAAGCAAACCTTGATTATTATGACTGGAATTCTGACGGTTCTGAAATGGCTACTGCGGCAGCAGCAGGTTTGCTTATATCAAATCACTCATATGGTTATGGAACAGGTTGGTCTTATAATGGTAGTTCTTGGAGTTGGTTAGGTAATACAAGTATAAGCAATGATGAAGATTTTCATTTTGGATTTTACTCTTCAGAAACGCAAGTTTATGACCAAATAGCAAATAATGCACCATATTATTTAATATGTAAAGCTGCTGGTAACGATAGAGGAGATTGGGATGGGTCAAGTACATTACATCCAAAGGATGGAGGAGATGATGGTTATGATTGTATAGGATGGACAGGGAATGCAAAAAACATTCTTACCGTTGGTGCTGTTGACCCAATAGAAACAGGTTGGACACAAGCATCGGATGTTGTAATGAGTTCATTTAGCGGTTGGGGACCAACTGATGATGGACGTATTAAACCCGATGTGTGCGGGAATGGCGTTGGTGTTTATTCAAGTAATGCCACTGCAAATGATGGATACGAGTCAATGAACGGAACTTCTATGGCAACTCCAAATGTTGCTGGATCTTTAGTTTTAGTACAACAACATTATTATAATCTATATGGTTCTTACATGTTAGCTTCTACTTTAAAAGCATTAACAATTCATACGGCTGATGAGGCAGGTTCAAATGATGGACCCGATTATATATTTGGATGGGGCTTAGTTAATGTATCAACAGCAGCTAATGCAATTACACAAAAAGATGTAGCAACACACATAAAAGAAGAAACATTAACTAATGGAGGAACTTATACTCTAAATATTGTTGCTAATGGAAACGAGCCTCTTGTTGCAACCATTGTGTGGAACGATCCGGCAGGAACTCCTGTTGCAAATGCTCTTGACCCCACAGATATAATGCTTGTAAATGATTTAGATATGCGCATTGATGATGGGACAACAACCTACAACCCATGGGTGTTAGACGGCGCAAATCCATCTTACGCTGCAACTACCGGTGATAATATTAGAGATAATGTGGAACAAGTTTTTATTGCAAATCCAACTTGTGGTACAACTTATACTATTAATATTACTCATAAAGGTACGCTAGGAGCATCTCAAGATTTTTCTCTTATAGTATCAGGATTTAAAACACTAACTACAGATGCCGGTATTGTTTATGTAGCTCCACAAGGTTCTTCTTGTGAATATTCAAATAACACGCCTATTGATATTGAAGTTGGAAATTATGGAAGTGCTACATTAAGCAATGTATATGTTACTTATGAAGTTAAGAAAGAAGATAATTCTCTTGTTGGTAATGGTAATTATACAATTACAAGCTTAGCTGCATGTAATTCTAATGTTACAACTATATATGCCGATATGTCTGTTAATGGCGAAATATATACAATTGATGTTGATGTTTCTGTAAGTGGAGACGAAAGCAGTTCTAACAATACTTACAGCGGTAATTATTCACCTGTTAATGTAGATTTAACAACTCCGGGAGATTCATACACTCAAGGTTTTGAAGCAGGGAGTTTGGGAGAAATAGGATGGAGTATGGAAGATGCAAATGGAGATGGAGGACAAGGAGTATGGTATATTTATGATAATAATACACTTTCGCATTCAGGGGATAAGTTTATGATACAATTTGCAGATGCAGGATCGGGCAAAGCCGATGATTGGTTATTTACACCTTGTTTATATTTAAAAGCAGGTCAAGATTACGATGTTTCATATTGGGTTAAAGAATTTCAAGATCAAAATGAGAGAATTACTCTTTATATTGGAACTTCGCCTACTTCCGCAGCAATGACAACTACTTTAGAATCAGGCTACGATCCTCCAATACCTTGGACACAAAAAACCCCTGCTACATTTAATGTGGGTGGTGTTGGAGTTTATTATCTTGGATGGCATTCTTATAATACAGGCACATCTTACGCTCCTGCAATTGATGATGTAACAATAACAAATAGCTCAAGCGTTGTTTTACCACAAGTTACAACCAATGCAGTTACTAATATTGCTCAAACAGCAGCAGATGGTGCAGGTGAGGTTACAAATATTGGTTCAAGTGCTGTTACCGAAAGAGGTGTTGTTTACAATACTTCAATAAATCCTACAACAGCAGATAATAAAGTTGCCAGCGGTAGTGGTCTTGGTGTTTTTTCAGGTCTGTCAATGACATCATTAAGTGCAAGTACAACTTATTATGTGCGGGCTTATGCAATAAATAGTTCCGGCACCTCTTATGGTAAAAATGCAAGTTTTACAACCTTATCTGGTCCGCCGGTTATTTCATCTGTAAGTCCTGATAATTTTTATAAAGACAAAGGTGCGCAAATTACAATTAATGGTACAGATTTACTTAATGCCACATCAGTAGAAATTGCCGGAATATCAGGAAGCATTGATGCAAATTCAGCTACATCACTAACAGTAACATTTGCTGCCGGTGTATATTCAAACAATACTTTAACAGTAACTACAGCAGGCGGTAGCGATACTTATACAATGAATATACAAACTCGTACTTCTCTTACCGTTGGAGGAGGTACAGACCCGCACAGTTCTATACAAGGAGCTTTGGACGGATTATATTCATGGAAAGGTTCTAATACATTTACTTCTCCTATTATTATTGAAGTATATAACGGAACATATAATGAAACCGTAATACCCAATGTAAATATCTCTCCTACTGTTAGTAATCAGTTAATTATTCAGAATTATACGGGTGAATCTCCCATAATTAATGCAACAGGCTTAAACAATGGTTTTTATATAGGAGCTATTGATTATACTCAAATTAAAGGTTTTACCGTTTATGGGGCAACAAACGATAATATATACTCTGAAGGCAATTATACTAAAATTTTATTTGCAAAAAGTTATGGTTCTGGTGGAGGATCGGGAATAAATATAAATGGAGCAAATTGTACTGTTACAAATAATTTATGCTATGGTAATAGCAAATACGGAATTCATATTAATGGAAATACAGCAGTTATTAAAAATAATACTACTGATGATAATGGT
>CBDUWQ010000001.1:0-88080 GCA_965370965.1 uncultured Bacteroidales bacterium | reverse complement strand
GTAATGAATAATTTATTGTTTAACCAAAAAGTTGCATTTGTAACTTGAATTCAGCCTATTAATTTAGGAGTAAATTTTTATTAACTATTGTTAGCCCAAAAATGCTAAAAAAACATAACATATTAATTCTATTCATTTTTATTATTGTTGCAGGTAATTCACAATCGCTGTTTGACACTATTGGGCAAAGCCATACAAGTAAGCCTCTGCCAAACGATAAAATAACAATGGTTTTTGATTATTGCGAAAATGAACTGTTTGTATATCCCGAAAAGGCATATGCATTATTAAACGATACTATAAAGCATTTATATAACTATAAAAATTTAAACCGATGGGGTGAATTGTATTACCATATGGCAAATTATTTTTATTTGTCAGAAAAATTCGATAGTGCAGCATACTATTATCAAATATCAATAAACGAGCTTAAACCTGCATTAAAAGCACACACAATAAAAAGCTTTGTTAATTTATCGCTTATTTCGGTAAATAAAAAAGAGATGCCCAAAGCAAAAAAATATTTAAAAAGTGCCAATATAATTGCGGTTAAAACAGAAAACCCAATTTATATAGGATTAATACATCAACAACAAGCATACATTTACATGATTGAAGAGTTATACCCCGAAGCTTCATCGTATTTTCAAAAAGCCATTAACCAATTTCAATCAAAAGCCGACACCATAAAAATTGCATCGGTATATATAAACCTTGCACACATGTACACCAACATTAAAAACTACCCATTGGCAATTGATTATTTAGAAAAATCTGAAAAATTATTTTTGAAAATGGGCAGTTTGAGAAATTTAGCAATTAACCATCTGCAAAAAGGAATTATCTATTTAAGTTTGGCTAAATATAACAATGCCTTAATAAACTTAACCAAAGCAGAAAAATACTTTAAAAGCATAAATAACACACTCAATATCGGTAAGGTTTATAACCAAAAGGGGAAGGCGTATGAAAAACTACAAGATTACAATAAAAGTATAAAATATTTAAACAAATCGCTTGCAATTAAAAAGCAGCATAACAATATTTTAGGCCAATCAAATGTACTGGCAAACATGGGCGATTTATATACTGCAATGGGAAAGGTTAAAAAAGGTCAGCAGTTTTATCTAAAAAGTTTGCAGTTTGCCGAAAATACCAATAACAAAAAAATAAAACTTAACCTGTATGTCAAACTATCAAAAAACTATTCGGCAATAAACGACTTTAAAAATGCATATAAATATCAAATCCATTTTCATATTCTTGACCATGATTTAATGGAACAAAAAAATATAGCCTTATTAAATAGGTTAGAAAATAGGTATAAAGAAAAAATTGCCATTGTTGAAAATGACAAAAAAACTTTACAAAAAGAATTGTCAGCTTTTACCGATAATAAAAAACAAAAAGCTAAATTATATACGCTAATAATATTATTACAATTAGCTTTATTACTTATTCTTATATTTATTAAAATTAAATGCAAGAGACAAAATATTAATTCTACAAACATTTTACACAACAAAATAAAAGCACTAAATTCTATTCTTGAAAAAAGCAGTCTTAAATATGAAAAACTAAAGAAATCATCGGATAGTATTTTTAAAATAACCACAAAAAACATGTGGGAACCGTACTTGGTTTTAGAAAGGTTGGCTAATCAAATTGCAAACGAAACGGCAGCAAATAAAACTATTTTAAATAAACCCAATTATGACAACGACCAGTTGACAATGGCTTTAAACCTTTTGGACAATGTGCTTTTTTGGTCAAAAAACCAATTAAAAATGATTGAATTGCACCCTGAGCTATTTCCAATAAACAATTTACTAAAAACAATTATTAAAATTCAACAGCTAAGAGCATCAGCAAAAAATATTAAAATAAATTACAGATTTGACTCAGCCGTAAATGTATATGCCGACAAAAACACCATTAGCTTTGCATTAAGAAATATTATTGAGAATGCCATAAAATTCTCAACCTTAAATAGTGAGATAAGTGTTGTAGTTATAGATAAAAGTAACTTTATTGAGATAAAAATAATTGATAGTGGTGTTGGGATGACAAAAGAGCAGATAAACAGCCTTTTTTCGGTTAAAAAACAATATATGGCCACCGGCACAGGGGGCGAAACCGGTGGTGGACTGGGGCTTGCACTTTCGAAAAAGTTTATTGGACGCAATTTTGGAACAGTACATATTAAAAGTTCTATTGCTTTGGGAACTACAGTAAGTATTATTTTGCCGTCAACAAGCGATAATCTTTGGCATTAACTTATACCTAAATTATTGATTAAACATTGTAATGATATATTATCTTTACGCCAAATAATATATAACTGACTATTTTTAAGGCAATGACAAAAAAACAGATAGATGCGATTTGATGATTACCATATCTCTTTTGAAATAAAGAAAAACCTTAGCAAGTTAGGTTTTAAAAGACCTACCGACATACAATTTAAGTCGATACCACCAATACTAAAGGGTGAAGATGTGCTTGCAATAGCCCAAACCGGAACCGGAAAAACTGCTGCTTTTGCCATTCCGGTAATCGACAAACTGCACAGGCAAAAAAACCTGCGGCGCAATGAGGGTATTAAATGCCTGGTAATGGTACCAACACGCGAGCTTGCTCAACAAATTGGCGATGTTTTTGAACAATTGAGCCGACACACCCGTGTAAAATCGTTTTGTTTATATGGCGGTGTTGAGCAAGATGCACAAATTGCACGTCTTGAAAAAAGCCTTGACATACTAATTGCTACGCCCGGCCGAATGTTCGATTTAATTAGCCAGGGTCATCTTATATTAACAAGAATTAATATACTAATACTTGACGAGGCCGACCATATGCTCGATTTAGGGTTTATTAAAGATATTAAGGATATTAAAAGAAAACTACCCAAAATACATCAAACACTATTTTTTTCGGCTACAATTAATGAAACTATTAAAAGACTGGCATACTCGCTGGTTGAAAATCCAATTAGGATTCAAATATCGCCAAAAGACCCTGTTGCCCGTAACGTAAACCACTCGGTAGCATACATTGAAATGGATGATAAACGCTTTTTTCTTGAAAGGCTGGTTAAAGAAAACCCCGATAGCAAAATACTGGTTTTTGTGCGCACAAAGGTTAGGGCAGAAAGGGTTTTTAAAGCTATGGAGAGAGTTGACATTAAAAGCCTTACAATACATGGCGATAAAGACCAAAAAGATAGGTTTAGCGTAATGAACCAATTTAAAAATGGCGATGTAAAAATACTTATCGCCACCGATGTCAGTGCCCGTGGCATTGACATTCCAAATATTGATTATGTTGTAAATTACGATTTACCCGAACAGTCGGAAAACTATGTACACCGTGTGGGACGAACAGGCAGGGGAAAACAAAAAGGATTTGCCGTATCGTTTTGCAGCAAAGAGGAAAAACCAATATTAAACGAAATTGAAGAGTTTTTGGGAAGAGAAGTAGCTATAATGCAAATTGACAAGTCGGAATATAAAGAAACCCTTGACTTTACCGAAGATGCAAATAACAACTGGAAAGCATTGATTAAAGAGAATGAGGAGTATTTAGAAAAACAAAAAAAGCCTAATAAGAAAAAACGCAGATAAAACAGCCATTGAAAGACAATTTTAACACTCCTGTCTAAAACAAACAAGACAAACAGGTTTACTTTAAAGTTGGTACACTTGATTCTGAGTTCACAGCTTATATTGAATGGACTTTGGGAAACACTTTTAAAAAAGTGTTTTATTGTGGATAATGATTATTTGATGATCTCTGCGAATCTCTGCGCTCCTGCGGTTAAAAAATGAAAAAAATGAAAAAGATAGTAGCAAAATTTGGAGGCTCCAACCTTAAAAAAAAGGAAGACATACTTAAACTTGTTCGCGTAATAAAAGCATATAACCGACCCATGGTAATTGTAGTATCGGCCTTTTTCGGTATAACAAACCACCTTATACATGCAATGAGCCTGGTAAAAAATGACGAAGTTCAGATAAAAAACCTTTCGCAATCGCTAATTGCATTAAAAGAGGAGGTAATTAATGAAAATTTTAACGATAAAACCCTTGCTAAAAAGACACTAAAACAGGTTGAAAAGCTTATTATTGAACTAGAGCGTTACCTTACCGGAATTCATTACATAGGCGAAATACCCGAATTTGCAGAAGATTTAGTACTAAGTTACGGCGAACGGTTTTCATCATTAATACTAAATGCTATTTTAAAAAGTCACGGATTAGATTCGGAAGAGGCTCTGCCGGAGCAGATGCCATTAATTACCGATGGCGAATTTGGAAATGCTACGGTAAACTTTAAAGCATCGGCAAAGGGAGTTCAAAACCGGCTTAAAGATGATAAAATATATGTGGTGCCCGGTTTTTATGGGGTATCTACCAAAGGAAAAATAACACTGCTTGGGCGTGGCGGAAGCGACTATTCGGCAGCAGCCATTGCATACTGTTTAAATGCAGAGTCGCTTGATGTTTGGAAAGATGTTGACGGCTTTATGAGCGCCGACCCAAAACTTGTTGAAAAACCTGTTCGCATTACCGATTTATCATATACCGAAGCCGCCGAGCTTTCGTATTTTGGGGCAGGCATTTTACACCCCAGAACCGTTGAACCATTGAGAAGTGGGAAAATACCTATCCGCATCTTAAATATTGATACTTTTAATAAAAAAATTGTACCCGGAACAATAGTACATGCAGGTGAGATTATTTTTGATGATGTTGTAAAAAGTGTTACCTACAGCAACGATTTTTGCATACTAACACTTAAGGGTGCAGGTGTAGGGATGAAAAAAGGGGTTTTGGCAAAAACTACAAATGCCCTCGACAGAGCCGGAATTAATATTAAATCGGTAATTACCAGCCAAATTGCCATAAACCTGTTATTATCGGTAACAAATTTAAAAAGAGCTTATAATTTAATTGAAGAATTACAACTGCCTACGGTTACCGAATTGCAGGCTATTGACAATTTAACTACCGTTGCTGTGGTTGGCGAAGGTATTTTGGAAAAACCCGGTGTTGCCGGCCGTATGTTTATGGCTCTTGCCAACAAAAATATAAATGTAAGGATGATTGCCTCAGGGGCATCTCCGGTTGCTACCTATTTTGTTATTTCGTCAAATGATAAAGATGCCAGCATACATGCCATCCATTCGGAGTTTTTTTAGATTTAAAGGTAATGCCTTTATTGCGACACATGCATATCTTTCAATTTTAAACTATATTTATTGTTTGTGCCGCTTTTAGTGCTATGCACTACTGCCCTATGCTATTTTATTACGCTCCTGTCTGACGCCAGGCAGGCACTTCGGGGCTAATACCAATTGTGAATCAAAGTTACCGATATGCTTCATTAGCATTGTATATATCAGTTTTAATTCTACATTGGCATTATACCAGTAATTTTGATTTTAAAATGGTGTAAATTGTCTCATTTCAAATCCGTTTAGGTCAGTTGTTCTGAATTTATTAGAGGGCTGTTTCATCATCATCATCCTCAATATATTCATATTCAAAATTGTTATATTGCCCCCATGTAACCGAAACAGATGAGCCGTCGTCGGCAAGAATAAAATCAATTGGTTTTTTACGATAATACCAAGCAAGGGTAAACCCCGAAATTGCACCAAAAAGGTGTCCCTCCCAGCTAATATTTCCGTTTTGCGGCAACATACCCCAAAACATACTTCCGTAAAGAAAAACAACAATAAGTGCTATAGAGCTAAGCTGTTTGTTTTTGCGTATAAACCCGCTAAAAAATATAAAAAATGCCAAACCGTATATAATTCCGCTGGCTCCTATATGCACCGAGTTGCGACCGCCAAACCACAACAGCAAACCCGAAATAAGCCAGTTTAGTAAAAAAACGCGTAAGGCTATTAACCTGTAAAAATAAAAAAGCATAACCGCCAAAACAGCAAATGATGCACTATTTGATGCAATATGCTTAATGCCACCATGGGCAAACGGCGAACCAATAATGCCGGACAGTCCTGAAATTGAAAGTGGTTTTATACCAATTATTGCCATATCAATATCTAACAATGAAAAAATAGCATAATTAACCCACATTATTATAATAAACAGTACAGGTAATAAAAGGGCGTGAATAATTTTTCGCTTTTCAGACATATGCATACAAGATACAATAAATACACCAATTGGTTATTTGCGACATAATGGCGGAACACCCAGCCTGAAATACACAAAATGCAGATGTGCGACAATTTTCCCTGCCCTGAAAGTTGCACTTGGATGAGGGATTTGTCATACAGCCAATTTAAATTGTGTTATAACTTTATGTATTTTTTTAACAAATTAGATAATTTTATTATGGAAGCAATAACCATACATCCACAAAACGGCAAACAATTACAAGCAATAAAAGCTGTACTAAAAGCAATGAAAATACCTTTTGAAAAATTTAAAATAAAAGAAAGTCTTTACGACTCCGAGTTTGTTAAAATGATTGAAGAAAGTGAGCAACAAGTAAAAGAGGGGAAAACAAAATATTTATCAATGGATGAACTTGCAAAAACCTTAAATATTGAGGATGATTTATAAAATATAATATGCTCAAAAGGCAATTGATGATTTAATCTGTATTATGCATAAAAGCGAATAAAATATTTACATTTTACTACATGTCAGTAGTTTGAGATTTTTTTGTGAAAAATTATTTTCTCTCATTTTCACCAAAGGTGCATCAATTTCGATTAGTATAAACACTAACAATCTATTGAGAATTAAAACTCCGAAGTAAAAAAGAACTCAAGCCCTTTAAATTTGCTTTGTGCCATTTGCAAATCGTAAGCCGATTCGGCTAAATACACATACCGCCCGTGTTTATCTTTGGCAAGTGCCTTAAATTTACGCTTTTTAAAATCATCCCATTCAACCATATCGTTTGGGCGAACCCAGCAGGCTTTATATAATGTAGCAGGCTCATAGCGGCATTTTGCATTATACTCGTGCAGTAAACGGTACTCAATAACCTCAAACTGGAGCTGACCTACGCAACCAATTATTTTTCGGTTGTTCATTGTAAGGGTAAATAACTGTGCAACACCCTCGTCCATAAGCTGGTCGATACCTTTTGCCAACTGTTTGGACTTCATTGGGTCGGCATTTTCAATATACTTAAACATTTCGGGCGAAAAGCTTGGCAATCCTTTAAAATTAATCATTTCTCCTTCGGTTAGCGTATCGCCAATTTTAAAATTACCTGTATCGTGCAAGCCAACAATATCACCCGGATAAGCCTCTTCAACAATACTCTTTTTTTCGGCCATAAAAGCAGTAGGACTGGAAAATTTCAATTTTCGGTTTAACCGCACATGCTGGTAATTTGTATTTCGTTTAAATATACCTGAGCAAACTTTTACAAAGGCAATCCTATCACGATGTTTAGGATCCATATTTGCGTGTATTTTAAACACAAACCCCGAAAAACCCTCTTCAAATGGGTCAACCATACGCTCCTCAGCTACTGACGATTGCGGATAGGGAGCAATATGTATAAATGATTCTAACAGCTCTTTTACTCCGAAATTATAAAGTGCGCTACCAAAAAAAACAGGAGCAGTTTCAGCATTCTGGTAATCATTTAAACTAAAATCGGGGTAAACGCCCTCAACCAATTCAAGGTCGTTACGCAATTGCTGTGCCTCTCCTTTTAAAGCAGCATCAATATCGGGGTTGTTTAAATCTTTGAATTCTTTGGGCTTTTCAACCGTGGTTTTATCCTCGGCACTAAAATAGTAAAACTTTTTATTGAAAATATTATAAACACCCTTTAACCGTTGCCCCATGCCCACAGGCCAACTTAACGGACGAACTTTTATTTTTAACTGCTCCTCTATTTCATCCAATAAATCAAACGGGTCTTTTCCTTCGCGGTCAACTTTATTAATAAATACAATAACAGGAGTTTTACGCATACGGCAAACCTCCATCAGTTTTTTTGTTTGCGGTTCAACACCTTTGGCGGCATCAACAACAACAATTACACTATCAACAGCAGTTAAAGTTCTAAAGGTATCTTCGGCAAAATCTTGGTGGCCTGGAGTATCCAAAATATTTATTTTTACTCCGTTGTACTCAAAACCCATTACCGAGGTAGCAACCGATATACCGCGCTGACGCTCAATTTCCATAAAGTCGGAAGTAGCTGTTTTTTTAATTTTATTTGACTTTACTGCACCTGCAACATGAATTGCACCTCCAAATAAAAGGAGCTTCTCTGTTAAAGTTGTTTTTCCGGCATCGGGGTGGCTAACAATTGCAAATGTACGTCTTCGCTTAATTTCGCTTGTAAATGACATAGTATTATTTTATTGAGGGTGCAAAAGTAGCGTTTTTTTTCAGAGGTTAATGGAGAAGTAAACTTTTAATCAATGTTTATTATTTTTTAGAGTTTTAGCCTGATTAATTCATGAATTATTCAGGTTAGATGTTAGACATTTGTGTTCACTCCGAAAAGTCAACCGATGAATATATTTGCAAAAGCATAACTTTGTTAATACTTTTTAGTCAATCAATTAATAATTCATCGGTTGACTAAAAGTGTTAAATTTTGACTTTTTTGAGTAGTCTCACTTTTTAGAAGCTGAAAACGAGATGCGCTAAAGCGCAGTTTTATCTCTCTCAAAAACTTAATACAGCTTTGTAACAGTAAGCTCCACTCCTCTCTTCTCTAAGTAGCTCATTATTCGGGTAAAAAGCCCTTTGGTGCCAGCTATCTGCTCGGGTGTAATAATACCCGGTTTACTAAAAGAACCATCAAGAAAAATTTCGGCAACAGCAGTACAGGTATAACCGGTAGTTCGCGACATTGAGTGAAGTCCCGATTTGTTATCAAATTTATCATAAATAAGATACTCATAACCCGTGGGCACATTGTCTTCGTGCCCCATAACTTTTGAGCGCATTATGGTAAAATCCTCAACACCCTTTTTTAACTCCCATTGAGGCATTAAAATTTTTGTTGTTACATCAATAGGTTTAATTTTTACCCCATTTACATCAATTTCGGTTTGCGAAAAGAAACCGCTATCACGCAAAACTTTTAAATACTCGATGGTTCCGGGATACCTTAATGTTTTTTCAATCATGTTTGGCACTTTCATAGTTTTAAGCAAACTCCTTAATCCATCAGAGTTCCATGCCTCAAGTGTGCCAATATTTTTAAAATTAATTAACTCGGGGTCACTTAAAGCACGCTTAACAACCTGCTTGCCGTTTTCAACAAACCGTGCAGGCCTTACATACTCTTCAATAACATCTGCGGGAGAAAAAACAGCTTTATACTCCCAAGGCCATTCGCGCACAAAAGGCAAGCCCCCTACAACACATTCATAACGTTCAACTTTCATGCTTGTATTATGATACCCAAGAATCATGTTGCTTACACCGGGGGCAATACCGCAATCAAAAGCAATACTAACTTTTTTATACTTTGCCCTCTCATCTAAATCAAGTGCATCTTCGGGTAAAAATGATATATCAACCATGTTTTTACCAACCTCAATAACATTTTTAATTACATTGTACCCTATACTGCCCGGTACTGCACCAATTACCAAGTCGGCATCGGCAATAAGCTTTTCAAGTTTTTTACGGTTGGTAACATCGGTTTGCACACAGTTAATTCCAAAACAACGCCTAAGTTTCGACAACGATTTATTATCAATATCAGCTACCGTAACACTATACTGTTTGCTTAATTCAATGGCTATTGTGCCCCCTACCATACCACCACCAAGTACTACTACTTTTTTGCTCATAACTGCCTGTGTTAATTAACTTACACAAATTACAAAATTTTAGACACTTTTGCAATTACGGTTTTGGAATAATTTGTTTTTATTGTTTAATTTATGAGTTACTACGGTAATAACACAAAACAATAATACTTACCCCATAGCCTTTCTTTTTACTAAAAACGGCACTAACACTTTTCTAAAATCATCGTTTACATCGGCCTCAACAAAATCAATATTATAGTTTCCACATTTCATCTTAAACTCTGTTATAAGATGCGATAGGTTTTTTTTATAATCTTTACGGATATCGTTGGGGTTCAGTTTTATCTCGTCGCCTGTTTCCATATCAACAAACCTGATGGGTTTATTTGAGTAGCCAAGCTCAAGCTCAAGCTTTTTATTGGTAACATGAAAAACAATAACATCGTGTTTATTATAGCGCAAATGCTCAAGTGCAGAAAAAAGCTCATCGGGTTTACCCGAAAACAGATCGGAAAACAGAATTACTAGCGACCGTTTATGTACATTATCGGCAATTAAATGGAGGGTTTCGGCTAAATTCGTTTTTTTATTAAAATCGGTTTTTGATGTATTCAAACATTGGTTTAACTCGCCATACAAAAGTTTACTATGCGATTCGGACAGCTTTACCTGCGATTGAAAATCAATTTGCTCTGAGAAAAGCGTTAGACCAACAGCATCGCGCTGACGACGCAACAGGTAAATAAGTGCAGCAGCAGAATATACCGAGTAACTTAGTTTGTTTATTTTAAAATTATCGCCAAACGGAAACAGCATTGACGACGATGAATCGACCACCACCATACACCTTAAATTTGTTTCCTCTTCATATTTTTTAATAAACAGTTTGTCGGTACGGGCATACAGTTTCCAGTCGATATGCTTGGTGCTTTCACCTGAGTTATAAAGCCTATGCTCGGCAAATTCAACCGAAAAACCGTGGTAGGGGCTGCGGTGTAATCCGGTAATAAAACCCTCAACTACTTGATGCGAAACCCATTCAAGATTGTCGAATTGTTCAAAATCAAATATCTCTTGTAGTGTATTCATAAAATATTTACAGCTAATTACTTATTAAGCTTTTTTAACCTCTCCGTTAAAACTAAACGCCGAATTAAAAATAAGAAATTGTGCTGTCCAATATGTAGTCATTATTACACCACGAGAGTATGGCAAAACAGCATAAAACTTATTTAAAGCAATTAAACTGTCGCTAAAAACAAAAAACAGCGAACCAACAAGTGCATAAATTGCTAACGTATTAAACTTACGCTGAGCAAATGCCCGCCATACCATTGTTAGTATAACTAATAAGTATAACAAAACTGGAATTGCCATATTGCCCAAAGTTGGGAATAAAACCCAATACAACCCTGCCCCATACAATAAAAGGGCTATAACAATTATTAATGATAACTGCTTGCTTCTTTTTATAAATGCAATAATATAATTAACATGAGCCAATAAAAACGCAACTAATCCAAAAACAAAAAAACCGGGTGATGCCTCTAATAACATATCGCCTATTACTGAAAAAATTAACCCAATAAAAATAAACTTGCGGTAATGTGTGTTTGGTTTTATTAAACTTATTAATACCAATAATGGAATAGGTTTTACTACCATTCGCATTATATAATTATCGAAATATAAACCTATAAAAAATATTACTATTGCAATAACTGCAACCAATAACCTGATTTTAACCGCTTGCTTATACATAATAAATTTTGTTTTAATGTTGACAATAAAAAAACCGGTAACCAAAACCCTATTTTAATTACCGGATGCAATTTTCTTTTACAGAATATTAATGCCTAAAGAAGTTTGTTTACCTTGTCGGCAATTGCTGCTTTTGCTACAACACCTACCTGCTTGTCGGCAACCTCGCCATTTTTAAAAAACAATAAAGTTGGAATATTTCGAATACCATATTTCATAGCTGTGTTAGGATTACTATCAACATCAACCTTTACCATTTTTGCTTTTCCTTCATATTCAACACCAAGTTCTTCAACAATTGGCCCTATCATTTTACAGGGTCCACACCATTCAGCCCAAAAATCAACTACTACCGGCACATCCGATTTTAATACTACCTCTTCAAATTCTGCGTCAGTTACGTTATTTGCCATTTTAATATTTTTTAAAAGGTTATTTTATAAATTGTTCTAAGTGTAATTACAAATATATATGAATAAATGTTTCAACAATATTATTTTTTAAAGAATTCTATAATTTTATTGTATTTTATTTATTCCCATAAATCTGCAAGCGGAATATCTTTGTCCACTAATTATATAAACCCACCTGCCCCGTTGCCGCACGGTTGTATCGTGTGGTAATTATCTTCGATAATTAATCTTTTTATTAGAAATAACAAAAACTATACTTTTAGACAACGTATTATAGCTTTTACTTATCTTGTTTACAAACCACACGGTCAATTGTGCGGCAGCAATGATTCAACATTGTATAAATCTTGGATATAACTATCCCCTCACTACTCTAGTTTATACTCAAACAGCGGGTAATTTTCAAAATAATCAATAAGCTCATTTGTTATTTCAACCCTATGGCTGCGCGAAAACATTTGAATATATAGCTTTTTTTCAGGGTCAAATATCAAGAATTTAAGCAGGGTGTTTCCCTCGCTCTCCTCAGCTTTACTTAAAAGCTCGTTAATAAGTTGCTCATTTAATTCTGCAATAGGTATTTTTATTGATATACTATTAAGCATTTTTTCGCGCAACTCGTTAAGCATTTGAATTGAATTTACTTTAAATTCCAATGGCCGCTCATTGTCTTTGCCCCAAGTACGCTCTTGCACCTTCCCCTTTACAAACAGCAAATACCCTACGGTGCAATGTTTTTTAAATTCAACATAATCTCTACCAAAAAATATCAACTCATACGACCCCGAATAATCTTCAATAGTAAAACCACCATAGGGTTTATTGTTTTTTGTAAAACTATTTCGTACTGCTGTAACTATTCCTCCAACCGAAATCTCCCTGCCGTTTAACTTTGAAAAATCGTTTAGCTCCGAAAGGGTACAATTACAAAAATTATCAATCTCTATTTTATAATTATCCAACGGGTGAGCCGACAAATAAATGCCAACCAGCTCTTTTTCACGGTTCAGTTGTTCAAGGTTACTCCATGGCTCACTTTCTAAAACAGGTGGCTTTGTAATGGCAATTTCTTCGCTCATTGAGCCAAACAGAGTATTTTGGTTGTTGGCAACATCGTTTTTGTATAATCCCCCATATTTTAAACTGCTTTCAATAAAAGTTTCGCCATTATCATTTAATTCAAAATACTGGCTACGGTTAGGTATCTCTTTAAAGGAGTCAAAAGCTCCGCCCTGAGCCAGAGATTCAAAGGTTTTTTTATTTGCCGATTTCAAATCTACCCTCTCAATAAAATCATAATAGTTTTTATAAGAACCGTTCTTTTCCCGCTCCTTAATTATATTTTCAACAGCTGCCTCGCCAACATTTTTTATGGCTGCCATTCCAAAACGGATATCACCATTTTTATCAACCGTAAATTTTTTAAAACTGAGGTTTACATCGGGGCCAAAAACCTTTTGTTTCATACGGCGGCATTCCTCCATAAGTTTTGTAACCTCGGTAATATTTGAGAGGTTACGGCTAAGGTTTGCTGCCATAAAATCGTCCGGAAAATGTGCTTTTAAATACCCTGTTTGATATGCTATATAGGCATAACAAACTGAATGAGATTTATTAAATGCATATTCTGCAAATTTTTCCCAGTCTTTCCAAACTTTGTCAATAACTGTATCAATATTTTTATTTGCTTCATTTACCCCATTAACAAACTCCTCATTTGCCTTACAGCCATCAATAAACTTTTCCTTTAAATTGTCCATTTCGGCTTTTTTCTTCTTTCCCATGGCTTTTCGCAGCGAGTCGGACATACCCCTTGTAAATCCTCCCAATGCTCTTGACTGAAGCATAACCTGCTCCTGATAAACAGTAATTCCATAGGTATCTTTCAAAAATGGCTCCATTAACGGATGGTCATATGTCACCTTTTCGCGACCATGCTTTCGTGCAATAAAAGATGGTATATATTCCATTGGTCCGGGGCGATACAGAGCATTCATTGCCACCAAATCGTTAAATCTGTCTGGTTTAAGGTTTTGAAGGTGTTTTCTCATTCCAGGACTTTCAAACTGGAATATAGCCGAAGTTTCGCCCTTACTAAACAGCTCATAAGTTTTTTCATCCTCAAACGATATTTTGTCAATGTCAATGGTAATACCTTTTGAGTGCTTTACATTATCTAAAGTATCTTTAATAATTGAAAGCGTTTTTAACCCCAAAAAGTCCATTTTTAAAAGACCAATATCCTCAACAAAACGCCCATCATATTGTGTGGTAAGCAACTTCTCTCCCTTTGTGGGCATTACCGGAAGGTGTTCAACAAGTGGGTCGCGACTAATTAATATGCCACAAGCATGCACACCGCTCTGCCTTATCGAACCTTCAAGTTTTTCGGCATTCATTAATGTTCTGACAATAACCTCATCGTCCGAATTTCTCTCCTTTTTCAGCTCATGGCTCTCCTTATATGCTTTTTTAAAATTCATTTTGGGAGTTTCGGGCACTAATTTTGCCAAGCGGTTTGCCTCACTCAACGGCAGTTCAATAACCCTTGCCACATCTTTTATTGCCGATTTTGTGGCCATGGTACCAAAAGTACATATATGAGCAACTTTATCTTTGCCGTATTTATTGGTTACCCAATCAAGCACCTGTTGCCTTCCATCATCATCAAAATCAATATCAACATCGGGCATCGATACCCTGTCGGGATTCAAAAAACGCTCAAACAGCAAATTGTATTTAATAGGGTCAACATTGGTAATGCCAATACAATAGGCTACTGCCGAACCGGCTGCCGAACCTCGACCGGGTCCAACAATTACACCCATATCTTTTGCAGCATTAATAAAATCTTGGGTAATTAAAAAATAGCCTGGAAAACCCATTGTTTTAATGACATTTAACTCAAAAGTCAGCCTTTCATTAACCGACTCCGATAAATCATCGCCATACCTTTTTTTTGCCCCAATAAATGTAAGGTGTTCCAAATAATCTGATTCAAATTTTATTTGAAGTACCTTTTTATATCCTCCAAGGCGTTTAAATACATCTGCACCAAACTCCTCAATTAAAGTTTGTTCTGTAAATTTTTCGGTGTATTGAGTAATATTACCAAAATCGTCGGGTATATTAAATTCGGGCATTATTGGCTGCGAATCTAACTTATATGTCTCAACCTTATTGGCAATTTCAATGGTATTTTCAAGCGCTTCGGGTATATCGGCAAATATTGAGCTCATCTCGACCGAGGTTTTAAACCACTCTTGCTTAGTGTATCGCATACGGGTAGGGTCGTCATAATTACGCCCTGTATTTAAGCATACAAGTAAATCATGTGATTCGGCATCTTCCTCATTGGCAAAATGCACATCGTTGGTGGCAATAACTTTAACCCCCAATTTTTTCGACATATCAAGCAACACTTTGTTTACTTTTACCTGATTTTCCCAAACATCTTTGCGCAAACGTACATCGTCATTCTGATGGCGCATAAGCTCAAGGTAATAATCATTGCCAAAAATATTTTTATACCACAAAATAGTTTCTTCGGCTTTATCAAAATTGCCATTCATAATAAGCTGCGACAGTTCGCCACCCAAACATGCCGACGACACAATAAGCCCCTCATGGTATTTATCCAACAGCTCTTTATCAATACGGGGTTTATAATAAAATCCGTCGATATGGGCAATAGATGTCAGTTTTAATAAATTTTTGTACCCTTTTTTGTTTTTTGCCAACAGTATCAAATGCTCTCCCGACCCATCAATTTTATCGTCTTTACGGAGATGCCCCCGTTTTGCCACGTAAGCTTCAATACCAATAATTGGCTTTACCCCTGCTTTTTTACATGCCACATGAAACTCTTTTACACCAAACATGGTTCCATGGTCGGTAATAGCAACTGCCGGCATACCGTCCTCTTTAGCTTTATTGGCAAGTTGCTCTGTGCTTACTGCCCCATCTAAAATAGAGTATTGCGAATGAACATGTAGGTGTACAAAGGGTATTTTGCCCGACTGTTTTGCTGCTTCGGTCTGTTTTTTTTCTTCTTCTTCTATTGAAATATCAGCCAGTTTATCGGTTTTAAACGACTCATACTCAATGCCTGCCAATTGTATTTCACTCGGGTTATTTTTTTTAAAATCAACAACCTCATGTTCAGCCATTTCAAGCCTTTGGGCAGTTACCCCCCCTACCCTTACAAGCTCAAGAAAACAGCGAGTGGTAGCTTCAACATCGGCTGCAGCATTATGTGCTTCATCAAAAGGTACGCCAAAAAGTTTAGTGTGCAGTTCGGTTAAGGTAGGCCATTTGGGGCGGCCGCTTTTCATTATTGCGCAATAATCGGTACTCTCAATTTTTGTGCAAATATGCGGTACTTTCGATACAACTTCGGGCAAACCACAACGCAAAAGTTCACAGCCTACAATATTAATATCAAACTCAACATTGTGCCCAATAATAAATTTTGCCTTTTTTACATCTTCAACAAAGTCTAATAAAGCATCCTTTAACAAGATGCCCTTTTCATTTGCAATTTTATTTGAAATACCGTGTATATTTACCACCTCATCGGGTATAGTATAACCATCGGGTTTTATTACATGATTTTTGGCAAAAAGCAGGTTGCCTTTTAAGTCGTGGCATTGCCATGCAAGTTGTACCATGCGTGGCCAATTATTAAAGTCAGTTAAAGGTGCTCTCCATTTTTTTGGTAATCCTGTTGTTTCGGTATCAAATATTAAAAACATATATGGCAGATATTATACTTTTTGAAAAAGTAAAATTAAAGTTTTATTGACGAAAAATATCAGAATGTTAATAAGTTTGGAAAGAAACAATTTTACTATTTCATAAATCCGCAAACGGATTATACCAATCCATTAATTACACGAACCCGCCTGCCTATAACATTAGGACAGGATACCACGAATTTTAGGCTATTCTATTTATAATAAATCAACCAAGAAAAAGCAATTACAAAAAGAAATCCCTACGAGGGTTTTAAACACTCGTAGGGATAAACTATACTTTTAAATTACAAATTTTAAAATTACAGGACAATCAGATATCCTATTTTATTTGCAATTAATTTTTAACCACTTTTTTAGTAATGGTGTTGTTATTATTATCAATAATAGTTATTAGGTAAACTCCTTTTTTAAGATTCTGGGTATCAACATCAATTTTATTACCTGTTACCGGTATTGATAATATAGTTTGTCCCAATATATAGCTTACCATTATTTGTTTAGCATTGCTTAGGTTACTAACAACTATATTTCCACTAAACGGGTTTGGGTAAACTAAAATATTATTTAATAAATTTTTACCATTAATACTCTGCAATAGTCCAAATATATCGGGTGGATTAATAACTATATTGGTATCAATAATATTTAAGGTACGGTTAGGTTCACCTTCCCATTCGCTACCAAGCAAACCCGAATTTATATAGTATTTATATTGCATTTCGCCATAATATGAAATCATTGGAATAATACCTGAATACACTAAATCATTATTTACATCGGTCAATATCCGTGATTGACCTGTGCCGGGTACGTCCCAATCTGCAAAATTTCCGGTAACATAAACTGTATCGTTATCCGGGTTAAAAGTTTCAACATTTGTCATATCAACATTAAATGTAATATAAATGCTATTATAGGTATCAATAATCAAATCAATAGCATAGTTATCGCCACTTTTAACCCATATAGGATTAGTAGGATTAAAGTAAACTAAACCACCACCATTTGGTTGCGTAGTAGCACCTGTATCTTCCCCTATTTGAAATCTTAAGTCAATATTTCCGGTAAATATTTCAATTCCTGCATAGTATAACCCTGAGCCAATAACTAAGTTGACTTCATCTTTAAAGTCAAGGGTTACCCATGTAGCGGTATCTGAAACTACTAATGTATATTCATCAGATGATATTCCTGTATCAATAATTGAATCGTTTTCGTTTACCTTATATAAATGTGCAATCATCGAAAAATCACCATTTTCAATAGCAGCAATCTCATCGGGGCGGTTGGTATAATCATCAATATAAACACTTATACCCTTAACATGAACACTACCTGTTACATCTGATATTGTAAACCGCTGAACACATCTGTCGCCATCATTTCCGCCTAGCACCCATTCTCTTGGTCCTGCCCAAATAAATTCTTCCTCCATACCGTGGCGTACTCTTGAGAATCGATTTCCATCGGTAACCTTAAAGTTATAACCCCAACCATTGTTGCCGAACAATTCATCATCGTCGCCTTGTGTAATAGTCATTGATACTTGATAATTACCAACCTCGGTAGGCGCATAATCGGTAAAAACCCTTAATGTATCTTTTTCCATTGTTGATATCAATTTTGGTTCTGATGATATGGAGTAATCCAATACCTCATCTTTAAATATTTTAACATTAAGCTTACTGTTTTCAGCATCGTTAGTTGCAAAATTATATACTGCGGCTCTGAATTTTACAAAGTTTGATACTGCCGGATAAGGAATTTCAGTATAACCACCCCAAAAATTGTATGCAAGTGTTTCATCAACCTTATAATCCGCATCTTCTGCATCATAAATATAATCGGCCCAACCATATTCCACTTCCAAATTGTGTACAGGTGGCTCATAAAACTTAATATCATCAATAATTACAAAATAATGTGATGCTTGTTTTTTACCAATTCTAAAATACACATTATTATGCCCTGCTGTTACATTGCTTACATCAATATGCATATCTCTATCTATAGTAAAATCACCACCATATTGGGTGTTAAGTTTAAACAGTTCCCAATTTCCGGTATTTGAGGTAGGATTATAATCGCTACTAATATAAAGTCCCACCAAAATATTAGTTTCACAGCATAAATAATTTAATATTTTACAATTAAACATTACTACCTCATAACTGCTAAAATTAATTGGTCCAAATTCAAAATAAGTATTCATATCAATTGGGTTATCCACCATTTCTCCTTCGGGTGTTGTGTTAAAATAATCACTTTCTAACAGCATAAAACCGTTATCAATAGTGGTTTCATCGGGTAACATATCAAGCAAATCATTGTTAGGAGTAAAAGGATCATCATCATATCCAGAGGTATAAGCTCCTCTTGGTCCCACATCGCTCCAATGCCAATAATAGCTGTTGTTGGTGTTGTCAATAAATGTCCACCCAACGGGCATAGTGGCTGTTGTATCTAACAGATACCCTTGGTCGTCTTCTTTTACTGTACTAAACCATTTGTCTTTGTTAAAATCTTCTTCCCAAATAACATCGCCATAGGTTTTTGTACTATTTTGGGTAACTTTTTGTTTAACTGTTTTGCTTTTTTTTGAGCTAACGGTTGTAAGCTCTTGTGCATTTAAGCCTAAAACCATTAGTGATAGGCTTACTAATAATAATACATTCTTCATAGTAGTTATATTTTGGTTATGTTATGTAAATCAAAGATAGGGTATTTAATTGAAAAAAAAACACTTTAGCAAACCGGCTGGAAGCCGGTGGTCCAAACACCTACTTCTCCATCATTATCAATAATTTGTGGGTTTTGTCGTACACCCAACTATTTCAAAATTATGTGTATAATACCAATTATAAAACTAAAGGGCTTCTATTCAATCTCCTCAACCTCTTCTAAATCGCGGAGGCAATTGCGGAGACGTTGAAGGTTTTTACCGTAAATCCATTTAAAATAGCGGCGCTGCACCCAACACCCCCCAACCGATACAAATGCCACTGTCAAAAAAGCAAAAAGCAGGTTGGTCAATGTAAAAAAACCATCCCACTCATCGGGGGTTGCTGAACTATGGAAACCAAGCAAAAAGCCACCTAACCCTGCTACCGGAACTAATATGACAGCCATGCGGATATATTGTTGTACTAGTTTATCAAATCGAGCTAAAAACTCGCCAAGGTAATTTTTTAAATCGGGGTGAGAAGAAAAATTAAGACGAATAACATTTAGATATGGAAAAAAGCTTAATGCTAAAATAACAACAATAAACAGTAAGGCATATTTAGTATCGGCAGGATTAATAAATCTGATAAATAGTACCAAAAATACTGAAAGGGCAATGGCAAGTGTCCACTCAATTATAAGTTTGCGGCGTATTTTCTCCAGCTCGCTATTCGACCTTTTTTTAACTATCCGCTTTAAATCCTCGGCAGAATATTTCTTTTTAGAGTCTGCTTCGGAGATAGTTTTCCATACATTTTTTAAATTATCCAATTCATTTATCATTGTCCATTATTTTTTTTAACCGTTTTTTTACCCGGCTCATTTTAACCTTAATGTTATTTACCGTTAAACCTAAAATTTCAGAAATTTCGGCATAAGCAACCTCCTCTAAATACAATAACACCAATGTTCTGTCAATATCATTCAGTTTTTTTATTGCCCTGTGCAAAGCCGAAACCTGCTCCTTTTTCTCTTCCTTAACATAAAATGGCGTATCGTCGTGCACACCAAACAGCTTTTCGTCATCACTATTATCGAGCTTATGCTTTTTCTCTTTTCGTATCCACGAAATTGCCGTGTTTATGGCTACCCTATACAGCCATGTTGAGAATTTTGAATCGCCTTTAAATTGTGGGTAAGCCCTCCAAGCCTGAATACATATTTCTTGAAACATATCGTCAGATTCAGCACTATTATGTCCATACATAAAGCTTACCTTCCTAATTAAAGGTTGGTGTTCTTCAATCTTTTTTATTGCTTCTTCGCTACTCACTTAATTCTAAATTTCAAATAATAAGTCGTCAGTTTATTAATTAAGTTACACAAAAAAAATAATCTGTAATTTAAAAATTATTTATTAATAAATATTACTAAAGCGCATCTTAAAAAAAAAAGGACAAAAAGTTTTAGATAGATAAATTAGTTATATCTTTGCACCTCAAATTTTTAAGAATTATAAATTATTTAATTATGCCTGTAAAAATCAGATTAGCAAGACATGGTAGAAAAGCTAGAGCATACTACCATATTGTTGCAGCCGACAGCAGGGCGCCACGGGATGGTAAGTTCATAGAAAGATTGGGGAATTATAACCCAAACACAAATCCTGCTACTATTGAACTTAACTTTGACCGGGCATTGCATTGGCTTTTAAATGGTGCACAACCAAGTGACACTGTAAGGGCGATTTTATCGCTTAAAGGAGTTATGATGAAAAAACACCTGTTGGAAGGTGTTAGAAAAGGTGCTTTTGATGAGGAAGCTGCCGAACAAAAATTCAATGAATGGATGGCTGATAAAACATCAAAAATTCAAGCAAACGTTGATAAAATCAAAGCGGAACAATCATCAGATTCGAAAAATCGCTTAGATGCTGAACGAAAAGTTAATGAGGAAAGAGCAAAAGCTTTTACCGAGAAAAATGCAGCTTTAGCTAAAGAAGCTGAAGATGCAGCTAAAGCTGAAGCCGAAGCAAAAGAAGCTGAAAAAGCTGCAAAGAATGCTCCTGTAGTTGAAAAGAAAAAAGAAGAAGTACCTGTAGTTGAAGAAAAAGCTGATGATGCTCCAAAAACAGAAGCAAAAAAAGATGATACTCCTGTAGTTGAAGCAAAAAAAGATGATGCTCCAAAAGCAGAAGCGAAAAAAGAGGAAAAAGCTCCTAAAGAGGAGAAAAAAGAAGAAAAGAAGGAAGATAAAAAAGAAGAGTAAGGGCTACTGCATGAATAAGCAGGATTATTTTCAAATAGGCACAATAATAAAAACCCATGGAATACATGGTGAACTTATTTTGGAAATAACAAGCACCGGCTTAATTGAAGATATTAAGGAATCAGTACTCGTTGAAATTGACGGGTTATTGGTTCCTTTTTTTATTAAACAAATTAAACAAACAAGTTCACACCGATTCCGCATATTGTTTGATTGGATAAAAACCGAAAATGAAGCAAAAAAACTAACAAGTCATGAAGTTTTCCTTCCATTAAATGAAATTACCTTTCAAGAAATTGATATTAATGAGGATATTGATATGCTAACCGGATTTTTAGTAATTGACACTAAATTTGGCGAGTTAGGCATTATTAATCACATTATTGATGATAAAAACAATCCATTAATGTCGATAACTTATAAAAAAAGTGAAGTGCTTATACCTATTCACCCCGATTTAATTGTGGATATAAGCTCCGAAAACAAAACTATTACAATTGAAAGCCCCGCAGGGTTAATTGATTTGTATATTACTTAATAACCTAATTTTATTCCTTTATCAATTGCAGAAACTCCATCAATCATCCATTTTGGAGCAGGCTCATCTTTTAAGTAGTGGTTAAAAAACTGAAACATTCTTTTGCTTAAATCAATTCGGTTTGCCCAATATTTTGATTCAATATTATGTTTCATGCCATTGTAATTAAGCATCCATACAGGTTTATTTAGTCGGCGTAAAGCTACAAAATATTCAATTCCTTGATACCATGGTACTGCACCATCATTATCGTTATGCATTATTAGCAATGGTGTGTTAACTTTTGGAGCATAAAAAACTGGACTGTTCTCAATGTATAGCAATGGCTTTTCCCAAAGTGTACCGCCAATTCGGCTCTGCGAGTGTTCATATTGAAACATCCTACTCATTCCACTACCCCAACGAATGCCCCCATATGCACTGGTCATGTTACTAACCGGTGCTCCGGCCATAGCAGCTGCAAACATATTGGTTTGTGTTACAAGATATGCTATTTGGTATCCGCCCCAACTTTGACCTTGAAGGGCTATTTTTTCAGAATTGACATAATTAAAACTATTTTTTAAATAGTTAACACCACTTACAATAGCATTGTATGCACTTTGCCCGGGGTAGCCGTTGGTATAAACAATGTCAGGCACAAAAACCAAATAGCCGTTACTGGCATAAAAAGTTTTGTTTATAATGCTTCTGCTGGGTGATGGTATTGAATGTGCATTTTTATATTGGCTGCTGCGCTCATAAAAATATACGATCATTGGATATTTTTTTGAAGCATCAAAATTTTCAGGCTTATATAATACTCCCTTTAAGCTATCACCTGCAAATGATTCCCATTCAACAATTTCATTTGTAGCCCAATTAAACCCTATTTGTTGTGGGTTGGTGTTTGATATTGTTTCTATTTTTTTAAAACTTAAGCTACTGATTTTTATTTCAGGATATTCAGAAACTGTCTGTGTTGACCAAATAACACTATCAGCATCATCTGCTTTTTGCAATGAGCCAATATAAACATCGTTATAATATAATTTTACAGGATTTTGCCGGCTGGTTAAAAAAGCAGAAAAATACCCTGCCTTAAAAGATTCTTCGTTAAAAGCTTCAATAATTATTTTATTTGGCATGTAAACCAATTCTTTATCAAGTTTTCTGTATCGCAAGCTTATTTTATTTTTGCGCCCATAATGGTTGGTAATATTTTCGGGTTTATTTTTATCTTTTAAATCAAATTTCCAAATATCAAAACGGTCATATATAAATACTGTTGCATCATTTTCTGCCCAACCTGCTATTCCATAAGGATACGGATTTGTTGGCTTGTCATTTAATTCATTGCAAAATATTACGGGTAAACTTTTTGTTAGCGAAATTGATTTTCCTGTTTCACAATTGGTAGCATAATAGCTGCTATCGGTTAACTCGTACCAAACAATGTATTTTCCTGTAGGAGATAAATATGCACGACTTTTACCTTTTAACAATAGCTTTTTATGACCTGTTTTTACATTTATCAGATAATAATCATTCAGCCATTTTCCGTTCCACGATGTGGAACGCCTATAATCTTTATCGTTTAAACCAAGTGCCCAGTTACCATTATTTTTATTTAATAGCTTAATATTTCTGACAATAGTATCGGCCAACTGCACAAATTTTTCATTTTTAATATGATAAACCGCTTTATATGTGCGCTTTTTCTCTTTATCAAGATTTAATAATTGCATGGGTTGTAAATCAATGTCAGTCCAGCTCCAAACATCAACCTTTGGTTTTTCATCATCAAGAACTGTGTCTTTAGGTTGACATACAGGTTTTTTTGCAGTACCAAAAAACAGTTTTAAACCATCATCAGAAAAATATACTTTGCCATTAATACTTGGTGCCCAACCATTAAACATCTCCGGTGTTAGAGTGTCAACAATAGTTTTTATTTCAGGCTTGTTTAAATGGGTAAACTGTAATGTAAAAACTTTATCATCAATGGTGTCCTTACTAACTAAAAAAGCCAGATGTTTACCGCTTTCATCCAATGTCAGCTTTTTAAAAGTAATTGAATCCTGAATTAGAGTATCAATTGAACCAATTTCAGGATTAATAATTATAACAGCAAATATATCAATTGTATCATATACTTTTGATAATAAGGCTATATTTATCCCTTTTTTTGAAACTGTATATTCGGTAACTCTGTTAAATGTAAATTGCTTGTGAGTTAAAGGATTTAAAATAATTAAATCGTTATTTTTTTTATCTTTTCCCTTTTTAGCAGCAGTCTTTTTTATGTCCAATTTAGTTTTACTTGTATCCGTATAAGCAGTATCTTCAACAGCTTGCTTATGCTCTAATAAAAAGGCTAACCACGAGCTATTTTCTTTAGGCATTTTAAATGATTTAACTTTAGGGTATTTTATCAACTCCTTTGTTGATAAAATAAAAACAGCCATACTGTCTTTTGGTAATTTATCTTTTTTTACCTCGGCTAGTTTTGCTTTACGAACGGTATCTGCTTGTGGTTTTATTTTAAAGGCTATAAAGTCTGAATATGGAGAAAACCTGGCACTATAACCATATAAAATCGTGTCGTTAGTTTTTTTAATGGCATTATAAACTATTAGCTTGCCATCGCCTTTTTGTTTATTAAGCTCATAACAAACAAATTTTCCATTTCTTGAAATTTGTCGTTTTTCAATTTTATTCCAACCTGTAAAATCATCAATAGTTAATGTTTTTTTTTGAGCAAACACACCTATAATAAAGAATAAAGCAAACGATAGTGTTACAATTTTTTTCATGGATATATAAATTTAAACTGTGAAACCCTCACAGTTTGCCCCGAGTATTTCAGAGGAGGGTAACGATTTATTTGATTTATGCTTCTCCAAAAGGAGATGAATAAAATATTGATATTTAATTACTTGATTAATCTTTTTTTGAATAAAAAAAAAGATAAAATGTTACTAACCTGAATTATGCATAAATTTATCAATCACAAAGTTGATTAGTTAACTCTTTACTAAAGGCTTATCAAGCTGCTCGTAAATTGAATTTTGACTAATAAATTCAGGTACAATTGCCTTCATCTGGTTTACAATTTTCAAATCTTTATATTTGCCTACCATATTAATCAAATTTGTTATTTGTACCGACACCTCCTCAAATTTATAACCACGTACTTTTGCTATCATAATTTGAGAATGGTGTGTAGGCAAAGTATTCTCTTTATCGGCAAGCAGCTCTTCATACAGTTTTTCTCCGGGTCTAAGTCCGGTAAAGCTTATTTGTATATCCTTACCCAATTTTAGCCCCGATAGTTTTATCATTTTTTTTGCCAAATCAACAATCTTTACCGATTCGCCCATGTCAAAAATAAAAATCTCACCTCCTGTTCCCATAGCACCAGCTTCAAGAACCAATTGACATGCCTCAGGAATGGTCATAAAAAACCTTGTTATATCAGGGTGAGTAACGGTAATTGGACCACCTTCTGCTATCTGTTTTCTAAACCTTGGAATTACCGAACCATTAGAGCCTAACACATTACCAAACCGTGTTGTAATAAATGCTGTTTTAGAAGTACCGTTTAACGATTGAGTATAAATTTCGGCCAGCCTTTTTGAGGCACCCATAATATTTGTTGGGTTCACAGCCTTATCGGTTGACACCATAACAAACCGTTTAACACCATACTTTATAGCAAAATCGGCGATTATTTTTGTGCCAAGTACATTATTTTTTATCGCCTCAGCTGCATTATTCTCCATCATAGGAACATGCTTATAGGCTGCTGCATGATAAATAATTTCGGGTTTAAGTTCCTTAAACACCTCCTCAACCCTTACAGGATCAGATATATCGCCAATTACAACTCTATAATTACAACTATGCTTCTGCTCAGCCAACTCCATCTCAATATCGTAAAGGGGTGTTTCGGCCTGATCAAAAAGGATAAGCTTGGCAGGGTTAAACTTTATTAACTGGCGTACCATCTCACTGCCAATTGAGCCGGCAGCACCAGTAACCATTATAACTTTTTCGGATACTTGCGACTTAATAGCATCAATATCCAATTTAATAGGACTGCGCTCCAAAAGCTCTTCAATTTTTACCTGACGAATTTGCTTTGAGCTAAGCTCTCCGTTTATCCAACTATCAACTCCCGGCACAGTTAAAACCTGCACATTATTGGCAAGCGATAACTCAATAAGATTGGTTTTTTCTTCAATAGTATCAAACGGCTTTGCCAATACTAAAAAGTCTAAATTTTGATTTGAAAAATATGATTCAATTCTTGAAATTGGCGACAGAGGTATGCCCTCTAACTGTTTTCTGCTGCGTGTAGTAACATCATCAAAAAAAGTAACAATTTTATATCGTGTTTCAGAATCTTGCTCCAACGTGTTTTTTGATGCAATAGCTGCCGGTCCTATACCATAAATTGCTGCACGCTTTATTTGCAGATTCGATGTGCGGAATTCGTAAAAAACAGCTTTTACCAACCACCGCAACGAAGTCATAAAAAAAACGGTAACCAAAAAATCGATTATAACAATTGAAATGGGTACTATAAAAGCTTTTGTAATGTAATAATAGCTAATAAAATTGGCTACAACAATAAACAAACTGCCAATAAAAATGGTTATAAAAATCCGCTGTGCATCATGCATACCCGTGTATCTGACAATACCTGAATAGGTACGTCCAACAAGAAAGCTAATAATACGAATTGATGCAACAAATGGAATTATTATATATAAAGATGCAACATTGGTTTCAGGAATTTCAAAGTTAAACCTAAGTAAATAAGCCAATGCAACACTTGCAACGCTTATAAAAACATCAATTACAAATACTATCCAGCGAGGTGTATATTTTTTACTAAATATCATTAAGGACTAAGATTATCAGATAGTTGTTATAACACAAAGGTAAAATTAAATAGCTAATAAACATCAAAATAGCTTTTAAACACTTTTGTTTTACATTAATACAAGCCCTGTATGGATAAAAAACAAAAAGCCCAATTTAATTGGGCTTTTTGTTTTTTCATATCTCTTGTTTACTCTATTCAACAGGTGCAATTGCATCAACAGGACACACTTCGACGCAAGAGCCACAGTCTGTACATAAGTCTGCATCAATTACGTAAATATCACCTTCAGCAATAGCATCAACCGGACATTCGGCAATGCAAGTACCACAAGCTATACAATCTTCTGAAATTTTATAAGCCATAACAAAAAAGTTAAATTATTAATTAAGGCACAAATTTATATTTCTTAAACTAATTATTAAAACTTAAACACACTTTTTTTCATATTTAAAAACAGTAAAATTTAAGAATCCTAATTTATTAATTCTGCCAAAAGTGTTATACCTCCAACTGTTTTATCGTTTAGTTTAACTTTTATTATTGAATTAACCGGAATTAATACATCAACACGCGATCCAAACCGAATAAAGCCCAGCTGATTTCCTACTGTTATTGAGTCATTTTCAGTTGCGTAGGTAATAATTCGTCGGGCAACCGCTCCTGCAATTTGCTTTACCATTATTTTACCAACTTTTGGATGCTCAATAATTGTAACCGAGCGTTCATTTTCTGATGACGATTTTGGAAGCCATGCTGCCATATATTTGCCATTAAAATGTAACGACCGGACTATTTTGCCAAGCACAGGAAACCAATTTATATGGATATTCCAAACCGACATAAAAATAGAAACCTGAATACATTTACCTTTAATAAATTCATTTTCTGTTACCTCTTCAATAGCAACAACCTTTCCGTCGGCAGGAGACACAACCTGATTTTCGGTAAATTTAATTTTGCGGTTTGGGCTTCGAAAAAACCAAACAAAAAACAGCAATAAAATAAAAAATACTGAACCGGTAATGTACAATACTATACTTGGCACCTTAAAAAATACTAAAGGAATTATAACAAGAGCAATTATAAAAACTACAAATAGTATTATACTATAACCTGCTTTATGAATTGTCATGAGTAATAGAATTACTTAATAAAAAAATACAAATATGTAAAAATTACTGGAATTGTAAATAAAAAACTATCAAATCTATCTAAAATACCACCGTGCCCGGGCAAAATATTTCCCGAATCTTTAATTCCTATGCTTCTTTTCATCATTGATTCAACCAAGTCGCCAAGTGTTCCAAAAACCACAACTATTGCAGCTAATATACTCCAATTAACATACCCCAAAATACCAAGATAATGAGCAAGTAGATATGCTGCAAGCAGCGAAACAATAAGTCCTCCAAAAAAGCCTTCCCATGATTTTTTTGGCGATATACGTTCAAACAATCGGTGTTTTCCCATTGTAATACCAAACAGATATGCTCCTGAATCGCTTGCCCAAATTAAAATAAATATACCAAGCAATATTTTTCCGTTAAAAACGCCATTAAGAAAAGCAATATGGTTTAGCATCATTAATGGAACCGATACATATAAAACACCTAACAAAGTAATTGCTATGTTTAGTAGCGGATGTTTTAGGTTTCGGTATAGCTCAAAAATAAATACAAATGATATAACAGGTATTAAAAGCAGACTAAAATGGTTTCCGTAATCGAAAACATGCCATACAAAACCGGCAATAAAAAACAGAACTCCTACAACACTGCCATAATATTTTTGAGGTAGTGATTTGCTTTTTGTAGCAATTTTATAAAATTCTGTCAAAGCCAATATTTCAACAATAAGAAATAAGCCAAAAAACGATGCTTTATGCCATAGCACACCAATGGTAATAAAAGCCACAAAAAAAAGCCCTGTTAATGAGCGTTGTAAAAAGTTACTCACTATAATAAATCTTTCATTAAATACTTAGCCCTAATTACATCATCAGGTCTAACATATAGCTCAATATCGCCAAACAAGTAAAACGAGTCTTGTTTATTTAAAAGCACAACTTCTATATCATTATTTTCTAAGATATCCTTAACCATTTCGGCCTGATACAGTTTTCCTGTAGAAAAAGCAAGTTTCCAATCCTTTCCCATCTATTTTTCAGAAGTTGTATTATCGGCATCCTTATCTTCAACTGTCTCCTGATTTTCTTCAGTTATCGGATTTTCATCCATAAAATCATCATCTGAGAATGGTGTTTTGCCATTTGGTCTAGGACCTAAAACTTTTTCTAAATCCTCAGCAAACAAAACTTCACGTTCCAATAACAACTCTCCCAATTTTTTATGCCCCTCTTTTTGTTCAATTAAAAGAGCCTTTGCCCTTTTATATGATTCGTTAATTATTTTCTCTACCTCATCGTCAATTATTCTTGCTGTATTTTCAGAATATGGCTTATTAAATGAATACTCATTTTGCCCTGTAGAGTCGTAATAGCTTCGGTTTCCAATTTTATTGCTCATACCATAAAACGTAACCATTGCATATGCTTGTTTGGTAACTTTTTCAAGGTCGTTAAGGGCGCCTGTTGATATTCTTCCAAATGAAAGCTCTTCGGCAGCTCTGCCACCAAGTACAGCACACATTTCATCAAGCATCTGCTCTTTTGTTGTCAATTGTCTTTCTTCAGGTAAGTACCATGCAGCTCCCAATGTCTGACCTCGCGGCACAATAGTAACTTTAATAAGCGGGTTGGCGTGTTCTAAAATCCAACTTACTGTGGCATGTCCGGCCTCATGGTAAGCAATGGTTTTCTTCTCAACAGGAGTAATTATTTTGTTTTTCTTCTCTAAACCACCAATTATCCGATCAATAGCATCCAGAAAATCTTGTTTCTCAACCCTCTTTTTATCTTGCCTGGCAGCAATTAGTGCAGCCTCATTTGTAACATTTGCAATATCGGCTCCTGAAAAACCGGGGGTTTGCTTTGACAAAAACTCTGGACTAACCTTAGGTCCAAGTTTTTTTAACGGGCGCATATGTACCTTAAAAATATCTTTGCGTTCATTCAAATCGGGCAATTCCACATGAATCTGTCTATCAAACCTACCTGCTCGCAATAATGCTCTATCAAGTATGTCGGCACGGTTAGTAGCAGCCAAAATAATTACACCACTGTTTGTTCCAAAACCGTCCATTTCTGTTAATAGCTGGTTTAATGTGTTTTCGCGCTCATCATTAGCCCCCATGTTTGGATTTTTACCACGTGCGCGCCCAATGGCATCAATTTCATCAATAAATATTATACAAGGTGCTTTCTCTTTAGCTTGTTTAAAAAGGTCGCGTACTCGCGATGCCCCAACCCCAACAAACATTTCAACAAAATCGGAACCCGACATTGAAAAAAACGGAACATGAGCTTCACCGGCTACTGCTTTTGCAAGCAGCGTTTTTCCTGTTCCCGGAGGACCTACTAACAAAGCCCCTTTAGGGATTTTAGCTCCAAGACTTGTGTATTTTTCGGGCTTTTTCAAGAAATCAACAATCTCAATAATTTCAATCTTTGCCTCTGCAAGCCCTGCCACATCTTTAAAGTCAACTTTAACCTCAGTACCCTCTTTATCAAACATTTTAGCCCTCGATTTTCCAATATTGAATATCTGACCGCCCGGCCCATTGGGACCTGACATTCTACGGAAAATAAACAACCATACGCCTATAAGCAGTAGTGGGAAAATAACCCAACTAACTATCCAGTCCATATGGTTTTCGCGATTAACATACCTAACCGGAATTGATTCGGATGATGAGTATGAATATTTACTCATGGCTTCATTTAACTGAATACCAAACTGCTCAATTGACCCAATAGTAATGTAATAATTAGCCGCCGAAACACCTAACCCTGTTGATTTTGTCTTTTTTATATCACTAAATTCCGGATCAGATAGTTTATCAGTTTTAATAAATATCTCAGCTCGCTCCTTATTTACTATCTCAATTTTTTCAATTGAATGTGTCTTTACCATTTTAGTCTCAAACCTGCTCCACATTATTTCAATTGGCTCATTACCTAATGGTAAAAACATCATGCCAATAATAAAAATGGCTATCATACCATAAATCCATGAAATATTGAATTTTGGCTTTTTATCATTTCCTTTTTGATCCTTATTCGGTTTTAAACCAAATCCAAATTCCTTTTTGTTTTGTTTTTCTTCGCTCATTTAAGTTGTTATGAAAAATTATTCTTCACTAATTAATTCAATTTTTGCATCTGCCCACAAATCTTCAAGGTTATAAAACCTACGGTACTCTTCTAAAAATACATGAACAATTACCCACCCATAGTCAAGCAAAACCCATTGTAAATTATCAGCACCTTCTTTATGGGTCATATGCTCTTTCAATTCTGACCTAACTTGACGTTCAATAAAATCAGAGATTGCATCAACTTGTGTGTTTGAATCGCCATGGCATATTACAAAATAATCGGCTATTGATTGATCAAGTTTTCTCAAATCTAAAACAATAATTTCCTTTCCCTTCTTTTCCTTAATGGACTCAACCACCACATCTTTTAAAATTGTTTGTTTATTGTTATTTGCCATATATTAAAATTTGCCACAAAGATAATAATTTTTGTTTTGTTTCTTAATTAATAATAATACACTAATATTATTTATTTCCAAAGATACTTTCAAAAATATATTATATGACTATTTTTGTTAAAAAAACATGGTTAGGTTAGTAGCACTTCTTATTTCAATTGTTTTGCAACTTATTGCAGCAATTTTTGCATTACGATTAATGCGTGTTACCAAATATAGGGCATCATGGGTGCTTATATCATTGGGTTTTTTATTAATGGCAATAAAAAGGGCTATTAAGCTCATTCAATTTTTACAAGACGATTTTTCATTTTATTTGACTATGGCCGACGAGTGGCTTGCGGTTATTATATCATTTTTATTTACTGCAGGTGTTTTTTTAATAGGGGAGATTTTTTATACGCTTAAAAAGGCAAGTATTGACAGGACACGTGCCGAAAAAAGGCTTATTAATACCATAACACAAACCGAAGAAAGGGAGCGAAAACGGTTTGCAAAAGACCTGCATGATGGACTGGGACCATTATTATCGACGGTAAAAATGTCTATTTCGGCACTATTAAATTCCAATAATGAAAAAAACAAAAAAGCTATATTAGAGAATACTAATATGGTAATTAACGAGGCCATTACAAGTATTAAAGAGATATCGAACAATTTAAGCCCACACGTTTTAACCAATTTTGGTTTGGTAAGTGCTTTAAAAAATTTTACTCATAAAATTAACAATACCAAAACAGTTAAAATAGAACTGCTAAGCAATATGGAAAATGAACGGTTTAATGCCAATGCCGAGGTTGTTTTATATAGAGCCACATGCGAGCTGATTAACAACACTTTAAAACATGCAAAGGCTAAAAATATATCTATAAATATATCAAAACATTTGCGAACCTTAACCATTCAATATAATGATAACGGTTTAGGATTTGACACAGATAAAGGTGAAGATATTCAAACCGGTGGAATGGGATTACAAAATATATCATCGCGCATAAAATCGATAAATGGTATTTTTATAATTACCAGTGCCCATGGTGATGGGACAAATGCGCTTATTAAAGTTAAAATACATTAAATGTTATGGGTAAAAAAATAAAAATTACACTGGTTGATGACCATGCCTTATTTAGAAACGGGTTAAAGATTTTATTAGATACGCATCCTGATTTTATAGTAATAAGTGAAGCGGAAAATGGCAAAGAATTTATTGAGAAAATTGAAAACAATATGCCAGATATTGTTTTAATGGATATTAATATGCCGGTTATGGATGGCGTTGAAGCCACACAACTGGCAAATGAAAAATACCCTGACATTAAAATAGTTGCCCTGTCGATGTTTGGCGAGGAGGAGTATTACTATAAAATGATTAATGCCGGGGCAAAGGGATTTCTGCTAAAAAATTCTGAAATAAACGAGGTAATTGAGGCAATAAATCAGGTAAATACAGGAAACAGCTATTTTTCACAGGAGCTTTTATATAATGTGATAAAAAACTTTAAACCTCATAAAGAGCCTATTGATGAAACAGCAAAACTATCAAAAAGAGAACTACAGGTGCTTGAGGAGATATGCAACGGACTATCGAATCAAGAAATTGCCGATAATTTATTTATAAGCAAACGGACAGTTGACAAACACAGGGCAAACCTTTTAAGCAAAACCAATTCGAAAAATACTGCAAACTTAATTATGTATGCAATTAAAAATAAGCTTATTAGTGTTTAACCTGAATAATAGTATAATTGAGCGATTATGAACTTTGTGATTTTTTTAAACCGAAACAAGCAAAGTAAATGTTAAAAGATATTAACTACATAAAGGTTAAAAAGGTGGCATCAACAAACGACCACCTTAAAAAACTGACCATTGAAAAGGATTTGCCCGAAGGGTATGTTGTTGTAACAAATTATCAAAAAAACGGACGGGGACAAGAAGAAAGCTATTGGGAAAGTGCGCCCGGAGACAACCTTACAATCAGTTTGCTTTTACGCCCAACATTTTTATTAGCCGAAAATATATTTATGGTATCAAAGGTTATTTCGTTGGGCATTATTAGTTATTTAATCAAACTTGATAAATGCTTTACCATAAAATGGCCCAACGATATATACTATTGTAATAAAAAATTGGGGGGAATTTTGATTGAAAACCAACTATTAGGCAATAAATTAAATTTTACCATAGTAGGTATTGGCATAAATATTAATCAAGAGGTTTTTAAAAGCAATGCCCCAAACCCTATTTCGTTAAAAAATATTTTTAGCAAAAATTTTGATTTAAATGAGTGCCTTAATGATATTTTAACCCAAATTGGCATTTGGTATAACGTATTAAACAATGGCTTGACAGACAAAATAAATAAAACATATTTTGCGCATCTGTATAGGAATAATTCGTATTATGAATATAAAGCAGAAAACAGAATATTTAAAGCCCAAATAAAATCGGTTGATAACGATGGTAAAATAACAATGGAAACTACTGATGGTTTATTAAGAACTTTTTATTTTAAAGAGGTTGAATTTGTAAATAGTAACTTTTAACCTGAACAGTTAGGATATGAGTAGTGCGAGCTTAAGCGGTTATTCTATCTCAAACCAAAACATAGTTAACTACTTAGTAATATTGAATGACTTTTATCGACACATATTGTTGATAAATAATGAAATACGATTAAACTGAAAGTGCCGAGTTAAGCTATTATAAAGAGTGTTAAACTTGGTAGTTATATAATGCAAATTAGCGAATATCAACCATTAACAGCTCTTTGCCTTCGATTTTTGCCAACAGGTTATCGTCAATTTTAACTGGTCCCACCCCGGCAGGTGTTCCAGTATAAATTAAATCGCCAATTTTTAGGGTAAAGTATTTTGAGATATGCGCAATTATTGAATCAAACGAGAAAAGCATATCTTTTGAATTACCCTGCTGAACCACTTTACCATTTTTTTCTAACGAGAAGTTTATGTTTTTTACACTATCAAATTCCTCTTTTGAAACAAAAGCACCAAGTGGAGCGGCTCCATCAAAAGCCTTTGCTTTTTCCCATGGCAGGCCTTTCTCTTTTAAGCTTGTCTGCATATCGCGTGCAGTAAAATCAATGCCAATACCAATTTCATTGTAATATCTATGCGCAAATTTTTCGGCAATATTTTTACCCAGTTTATCTATTTTTAAAACCAGTTCAACCTCGTAATGTATATCTTTTGAAAAATCGGGATAAAAAAAAGGCTTATTATTTCGTATTAAGGCGGTCTCGGGCATTAAAAAAATAACCGGTTCATCGGGTACAGGGTTATTCAGCTCTTTGGCATGATCAATATAGTTACGGCCTATGGCTATTATTTTCATCTGTTTTAAAATTTTATATGTTACTAATTATCGGTAAAAAAGCGCAATGAGGTAAATTCTCAAATCGTTAATAATAAATATTGTAGTATAAAAAAAGCCTGTGTACTTACTCTGTTCGTTTAACGATTTTCGATGTATGATTTATTTTTGCATTGCCCTTAATTTAATCTGTGTCAATATTTTTTTTGTGTAAAGGGGAAATTCGCTTTTTAGCATCCATCCATAGTAACCCGGGTCTTTTTCGAACACACTTTCTACAGATATACCTTTATATTTTCCAAAGTTAAACACCTCTATACCTTTTTCGTTAAAAATTATGCGACCTGCAAAGTCAACATTTTTATTATGTGCCGAAAAATCAGATAGTGCCACAATATCATTTACAATTGGCTGTGATATATTACCTTCAAAATCTTCAAAATCAATACCTTTATATCTGTCAAGCTGTGCCTTTAGCACTTCATAAGTTGCTTTAGTATCGACAGCAGCACCATGGGCACCTTCAAGTTTTTTACCACAATAAAATTTGTATGCGGCAATTAATGAACGGCGTTCCATTTTATGAAAAATAACCTGCACATCAATAAATTTTTTCTTATGAAAATCAAAATCTACCCCAACCCTCAAAAACTCCTCAGCCAATAGTGGTATATCAAATTTATTTGAATTAAACCCTCCTAAATCTGCACCCTCTAAAGTTTTGGCAAATTTTTTGGCAAATTCTTTAAAAGTTGGCATGTCTTTTACATCGGCATCGGTAATTCCATGAATTGATGTTGACTTTTCGGGGATCGGCATTTCAGGATTTATCCTTTGTGTCTTTTGTTCTTCATTACCATCGGGTAAAACTTTCAGGTATGAAATTTCAACTATTCTATCGTTTACTACATCAATTCCGGTTGTTTCAAGGTCGAATATTACAATTGGTTTTTTTAGGTTTAAATCCATAAAAGCTTTTTTTTTTGTAAAGGTAAAAAGTAATTTATATAGCGGGAATATGCCTTAATTTTTAAGTTCTAAAACTATCTCCTTTTTTTCTATTTTTTTTCCAGAAGGAATATCTGGAACTGATACTTTGTAAGTAAACTCTTTGGTTTTTATCCCAACTATTTCTAATGAATAATCACCGGGTGGTAAGGCTATTGTTGACGAACTGCTATTAAAATTGTAGGCATATTCGCCAAACACAATTTTACCTTTTTTAAAAGCTGTTATTTTTAACGATGTATCGGTAGCAGCAAATAGCTCTTTGTTATTACCTTCAAGTTTTTTAAAATTCAATATCATTATTTTTACCGACGGATCATTTTGGTTAAAAATAACTCTGTATAAATCAGCATAACCAAAACCATTTGGTTTTATTGCTGAAACATATGCATATCTGTTATTATCAGAAAAAGCAATGGTTTTATTATCATAAACATCGTTTATAGGATACCCTAAGTTTTTTGGTTGACTAAATTTACGTGAAGCACCATCAATTTTACTTTTGAATAAATCAAAACCTCCCATTGATTGGGGACGGTTTGATGTAAAATACATAATGTTGCCACTATATGATAATACAGGAAAATCCTCATCGTATGGGGTGTTAATTTTATCGCCAAGGTTACGGGGTACACTCCACTCGCCTGTAGGCAATTTTAGGCTAAAATATAAGTCCATTCCACCAAAACCACCTTCGCGCCCACTTGAAAAAAACAGGGTATCGCCATTAACTGTCTCGCAGGCTCCAAATTCGGCATATTTGGTGTTTATATTATTGCTAAGTCCGGTTTTACCTTGATAGCCTTTGCCATTCCTGTCTGAATATATTAAATCCTGAAAGCCATCATACCCTTGCAACTGAACATAAATACGCTCATTTGTTAATGATACTCCTGCCATAAACTCATCGTCCATAGAGTTAACAGCAGACAATAATCTACCCTTTTTAAAATAGCCTTTTTTGTTTGAATAATAAACATTATAAGTATAAATCAGGTATTTATGATCATACTTATTGTTTGATGTATAAAGCAATATTTCATTATCGGGGGTAACAAATGGTGTTAATTCATCCATTTCGGAATTGATATATTTGCCCATATTAATAAAAGACACATCTAATGGCATGTTTACCATTTTTTGTGCATTTTTGGTCATTTCATACCATGTAATTGCCTCTTGTTTTAGTGCCAAGTTTTTAATAGCCAAGATTTTACATGCATCAAATTTAATTTTTGCATTTTTAAAATCATGGTTATATAAATAGGCCTTGCCTATATCAAAAAGAAACTCTGGCTCTGTTTTTTTATCAGTTTCAACTATTTTAAAGTACTTTAAAGCAAATGTAGGATTACTGTTGCATTTTAAATAACTAACACCCAGCCTATAACAGTACTCTTTATTTGTGGTGTCTTTATTATAAAGCTTTTCATACTGTTTTAACGATACTGCATAGTTGCCCGATTTAAAATGATAGTTAGCTTCACGCTCTTCTTTTTGTGCTAACAACGATATACTGATTAGTACAGTAATAAGCAGAGATAAGTAATACTTTATCATAAGACTAAATATTAGTAAGTGTATGAAATTTAATGATGCTCTTTTATGCAAGTTTTATTAAAAAAATTGCTTGCCATGTTTTTTTCAGAGATGATTTTATTTTTATTGCTTTAAATATACTATAGATGAGATAAAATCTCCTAGTTTATCTTCGCCAATTACCATGGTTTCGGTATATCCTTTTTCGTATCCTTCAAACTTAACTTCAAGTTTATATGTTCCGGGGTAAAGTGTTCCATAAAAATTACCATCACTTTCAACCGGCAGTTGTGCAATAATATTACCATATTGGTCATAAAATGTACCATATGCCTTTAAAAAATCTTCGGAATAAGGTATTGAATTTGATTCTGTTCCTATCATTAGGGTAACCATAACAATTACAGATTGGTTTTCATCTCCAAATGTTACTTTATATATATCAAGTTTTCCAAAGCCCTCTTTTCTATTTGCTGCCAAATATGCTGTTTTTCCATTGGCGGCAAACGATATGGTTGTATTATCTTGTGGTGTATTTATAGGGAAACCTAAATTTATAGGTGTTGTCCAAGATCGCAACGAGTCAATATAAGTAGTTTCATAAATATCATACTCGCCAATGCCAGGATGCCCTTTTGATGCAAAATATAGTTTTCTTCCATCGGCACTTAGGCTTGGAAAATTTTCATCGTATTCGGTATTAATCATGCTTCCAAGGTTTTCGACAGCTTTCCATTGACCACTAACATCTTTTTTGGCAAAATAAATATCTAAGCCTCCGCGCCCTCCACGCCTATTGCTTGCAAAATATATTGTATTTCCATCAGGAGAAAGGCATGCCCCCATTTCAACGCCATCTGTGTTTAAATCAAACGGAAGCTCACTACTTGAAACATCGGTAAATTTTATCCCCTTGCGGTTTGCCATTTTAATATCATGTGTTGCATTATCGCCATTGGCATAAATTAGTATTTTTTCACCATTTGATTGAATACCAACAACCTCTTCATTATCAAAGGTGTTAATGGGTATTGGCAAAGCTGATTCCCATATTCCTTTTTTGTAGTCGGAATAAAATACATTGGCTATATACTCTTCATATTCTTCAACATATGTTCTGTTCGATGAAAATACTAAACTATTTTGTGTTGCATCAATAAACGGATAGTATTCATCAAATTCAGAGTTGATAGAAGCATCGAGTAATTGAAATGTTACATTATGCGGGGTATTAATACGCTCAAGGGCATCATAACACATCTCAATCAGCCTATCGGCTTCAGTTAAGGTAGCCTCACTTACTCCCATCATTTTGTATTCGTAAAAAGCCTCAACAGCAACAGTAAACCTGTAATTGTACATATATGACCTGCCAAGGTAATAGTATGATTTTATGGGGTAATTATTATGCCCAACAACAAATTCAAGGTAAGGTATAGCACTATTTTTATCAATAGTAGTTTCTGTATAACATATGCCAATTTTATAATTTAGGTTAATGTTATTTTTATCATTTTCATATAGTATCAAATAGTTTTCAAGGGCAAACTCATAATTACCATCACGAAAACTATTTTCAGCATACTTTTTTGTTAGAATCATCTCAATATCATCCTGCGAAAATGTTGTATATATAATTGAAAAACAAAACAATAAAGTCAATGCCTTTTTTAACATGATTTAATTATGTGGTTTATTTAGTACTTATTATTTATTTGTGGGGTAAAGATATAAATATTAGCCGATTACAACAATTTATAATAAACCATATAACTTATCAAAATCTAACTAATAGTGCAACTTACACAATATCAATAAAATACGCAATAAAAAACCGCTTCGTCATGAAACGGTTTTGGTTTTATTATTGTATTTAATGCTTGTTAAGAATTAACAAACACTTACTGTTATCCATTTACCATCATTGGCATTAACAGCATTAAAACATCTTCATTGTCATTTTCTTTATCAACAGGAAATAAAATACCTGCACGTGTAGGGTCAGAAAGGTTCATAACCACATCGGCTGTTGATAAATTTGATAATATCTCAATTAAGAAAAGAGATTTAAAACCAATTTCCATTTCATCTCCTTCAAACTGGCATTTAACCCTTTCATGCGCCGATATCGAGAAATCAATATCTTGTGCTGAAACAGTAAGCTGGTTTGCGCTCATTGATAGCTTAACCAAGTTGCTTGCCTGATTTGAAAATACCGATACACGGCGTAATGAATTATAAAAGTCGAGCCTGTCGATGGTAAGTTTATTAGGATTTTCTTTTGGAATTACCGCCTCATAATTAGGATAATTACCCTCTACCAAACGGCAAACCAATTTGTAGCCATCCAATTCAAATAATGCATTTTTATCATCAAACTGAAGGTTTACTGCACTATCGTCGCTTTGTAAAATATTTTTTAATAACCCTGCAGGCTTTTGTGGCAAAATAAATGATGCATTTTCTTCTGTTTTAACATCTGACCTGCGGTAACGCACCAACTTGTGAGAATCAGACGCAACAAATGTCATATGCTCAGGCGAGATTTCAATATAAACTCCCGTCATAACAGGGCGCAATTCATCATCGGATGCAGCAAACAGAGCTTTACTAACACCTTGGTTAAACAATTCGCTTGTTATTGATATAGAGTGAACATCGCCTTTAAGCTCGGGTAGCTGTGGAAAGTCTTCAGCATTATGACCAACAATACTAAACTTACCGTTTTCAGAAATAATATCAACTGACAAACTTTCTTTATCAATATTAAAAGTTAATGGTTGCTCCGGAAATTCTTTCAATATACTGGTCAGCCTTTTTGCATCAACAGCAACTAAGCCTTCATCGGTAGCACTATCAAGCTGCACTTTTGATATTAATGTTGTCTCTAAATCAGATGCAGTAATAGTTAATTCATTACCGACCAAATGAAATAAAAAATTATCAAGAATAGGTAAAGTGTTCTTTGAACTTATTACACGGCTAACTGTTTGTAAGTGATGTAATAAAGTTGAGCTGGAAACTATAAAATTCATATCTTTTTTATTTAAATATTAGTAATCAAAAGTATTAAAAATATTAGTATAATAATAATAAAAATATTTATCTGGAATTATTCCTTTTCAAAATCACTAATTTTTTTCAAAATAGGGTCAAAACTATAATACTGTGCATAAACAAAATCACCATTATCCATTAACATAAAAAAGTTATCGGGGTCAGTACTTAACTCCTCTCCAAAAAAATTGAGCTTACCCCATCCCGGTTTATTAAAGGCTTTTACCCACTGTTTTTTACCGCTGCTTTTTTTCACCGTTATTATATACATTGGCTTACTTTCTATTATTGAGTCTTGCCACTCTTGAGGTACATCTTCAATATATTTATTAAAGTTTTTTTGCCTAAACTCCATTAAAAACTGTTTAACTTTTAAGGTGTCAAAATCTGCTATCTGTTTGTTTGAATAATCAAAAAGCTCATAACTATTATCATTATGCGTTACTTTAAACGACTCACTTTTATCAATAAAGTTTTCAATGGTTACCTGCTTTATCTCGTTTAACGGGATGCGAAATACCAATTGGGTGCGCCACTCAATTTCCATTGTTGAAAACCGTGTTGACAGATAGCCTCTAAAACCCGGTATTTCCATGATAAAAGGGCGTGATGAGTTTTCAAGAATCATATAAGTGCCATATGAATCCATTGTTGGTCCCCCCACATATATGGTTTTTATGAATTTATCATTTTGATAAATCTCAACTTTGGTTGATTTTACAGCAAGGTTTTTAACTACATTATCATGCGCTGCTTTTGCCACCGGCTCTTTTACCTTTATTCTATGCAATGTTTTTAACAATAAGTCAACCAAGTCTTGTCTTGCCTCGTAGTCTTTATTTACTGTCCAGTAACCATTTTTACGCTCTAATAAAATACTGTTGTTTTGCTTATCAACTAAAAACAGTTTATTAACCGATGCGGTATCTTCTACTGCAAAATCGCGTAATTCCTTTTTTATGGAACCATTTTGTCCTGTTATTGTAAAGTAACCTACAACTACCACAAGTATTAAAACTATTACTATTTGAATCTTTTTTTTCATATGTTTAAGAAATGCCACGAATGCACTAATAAAAATTAATACTATTAATAATTTTAATCATGCTTCCCGAAATAAATTCGTTATAATTCGTGTGTGTTAATAATATTTATCTTATCTATTTAAAATCTTTTACAGCAGATTTACCTGCCTTTTAGTAGAGAACACAGAGAATTTAATTGTTTATTTTATACTTCTATTTTTAGTATTTGATGTAAGTTTTGAATATTTTCTTTTTCTAAAATAGACAAATAATATTCCGCTAAGTATTACCAATAATACAGGCAAAACAATATTTATTATCTGCCATTTGGTTCGCTCTTCGTTAATTTTCGGTCTATCAAGTAATCGCAATTTATACTCTTTTGTTCTTGCCTCTAAAAGTCCTTGCATATTGCAAAGATAGTTTACGCAATTTAAAATAAGTTCTTTATTGCCAAATGTCTGCTTTGTAAACCTATCGTACCCAAGTGGCAGTGCCTTAATATTTTTACCTGCTCCATGCACATGATTTCTTATAATATCGCCGTCTGAAATTACAATCATTTTAGTTTGTTGGCTAACCTCTTTAAATGCAAATTCGCTATTTTTTGATATGGCAGATGGCATCCTATTAGCAAAAACCGACTTAAACTTGCCCTCGAGCAAAACTCCGGTTGGCATAAATGATTTATTAAAACGTGATGGTTCAATTTTTTCGCTTATAAGCGATAAATCAACTAATATGGGAGCAGTTACGGCGCGGCTGTATTTTGATGATGCCAACAGGATGGTTTTTTTAATATCATGATCTTCGCCAACAGTGTCAATAACATTTGCAAATTGCAATTTTACCATATCAAGGTTACGGGTAATTGCATGTTTTTGCGATGGTGGTATTATTGGAAAGTATATCCACGGCGCAGGAGTAAACTTAGGTTTTTGACCTGCCATTGCTGTATTTACAGGTATAACAGCACACTGTACATCTTGAACCAAATTGAGGTTAATGCGCACACCATATTTAAAAAGCTGATCGTTTAAATTTAATTTGTTAATAACCCCCAATGTTGAGCGCGAATATGCAAGGCTATCCATATTAACATTAACATTGTCAATTAACCAAAGTACCCTGCCGCCGTTCATTATATGCTGGTCAATAATAAATTTATCTTTTTCAGAAAAAGCATTTTGAGGCTTGGCAATTATTATCAGTTCATACTTATTGTGGTTAAATGTGTCGCGCAGGCTATATAAATTGCCATTAATTGGCACCCGCTCTAAGTGGTAAAATTCCGACAAGGTATAGGCAATATCATTTACCTGCATACTGTCAAGTTCGCCATGCCCCTCAATAAAACCGATTTTTGGGGCAATGTGGGTTGTTAATTTGTGAATGGCAAATGTTAATTCGTACTCTAAAGCCTGAATTGAAGCATTAAGGTTACCCTCGGGTGAATGTCCTATATAGTTTTTCAGAATATTAACAGGAATCTCCTCGCCGCGGTATGAAACCATTACCCCCGGAAAAATGGTTTTCTGTCTATCTCCTCCATCTGTTTCTTTTATTTGCAGGCTTGTGGGCTCAATCCCCTTTTCATACAATTGCCTAAAAACCTCATTCCGTGTTTTCCTATCAGGACTTTCAGCAGGGTCAATAAATTCATATTGTATATTATCTTTTCCGTAAGCCCTAAATTCGTCTAATATTTCACGTGTTGCATTTTGCAGCCTTATGAAACCCGCAGGCAAGTCGCCATCTAAATACACTTTAAAATATACAATATCGTCAACATTTTTCAACATGCTTTTTGTGTGTTCCGAAAGCGTGTAACGTTTATCAGATGTTAAGTCGATACGAGTAAAAAGGTAATTTGAAACTATGGTTAGTAAAATAATAATAGCCATAGTAATGCCCAATTGGAATATATTATCCTGTTTTATTTTTTTGCGTTGCATAATATTACCATTTACGGCTTTGTAGTTTAAACTTAGTTAGCATAATAAATATTGCTATTGAGCTAATAAAATACACTATATCGCGGGTATCAATAACGCCACGCGAAATTGATTGGTAGTGACGGTTAATACTGAATCTTTGAAGTACAAACTCTGTTTTTGAGTCAAACATAGTGCTTAAAGCATCGAACCCATAAAAGAGGGTAAAAATAAGCACAACTGCCAATATAAATGCCACAATTTGGTTATCGGTTAATGTTGAGGTAAACACCCCTATTGCCACATAAACTGCTGCCAAAAACACCAACCCAATGTACGAACCCCAAGTACCGCCAACATCAACATTGCCTACCGGACTGCCAAGTAAATAAATTGATATGAAATAGATAAGAGTTGGCATTATTGATATTAAGGCAATTGATAGTGCAGCACCGTATTTTGCCATTACAACCGATAAATCTGATATGGGGCGTGTCATTAACAGTTCAATAGTTCCGCTTTTTGTTTCATCGGCAAACAGCCTCATTGTAATTGCAGGTATTAAAAACATAAATACCCAGGGCGATAACACAAAAAATGTTTCGATATTTGCATAGCCTGTATCAAGCACATTGGTATTGCCCGGTATTACCCACATAAAAACTCCCGATGCAATTAAAAAAACGATAATTACTATATATCCTGTTAAAGAGCTAAAAAAACCTGATATTTCTTTTTTATATAATGCAAACATGACAATAGATAATTAACACAAATTATGCAATATTGGTATAAACAGCCTGAACGTCTTCATCATCGTCAAGTTTGTCTAACATTTTTTCGATATCTTCAACCTGTTCGTTGGAAAATTCAACCGGCGATGTAGCAAACCTTTGCAGGGTGGCCTTTACCTCAATGCCTTTGTCTTCAAACGCTTGTGTAAGTACACCAAAATTTGTGTAATCGCCATAAACATAAACAGTTCCTTCATGGTCTTCAACCTCCTCTAAGCCCGCATCAATAAACTCCAATTCAAGCTCCTCAATATCCATTTCGTCAGGTTTTTCAAATTCGATAACCATTTTTCGGTTAAACATAAACTCAAGCGAGCCATTTGGCGATTGACTCCCACCTGCTTTATTAAAATACGATTTTACATTTGCCGTAGTACGGGTTGTATTGTCAGTCATGCACTCTACAAAAACCAATACTCCATGCGGACCTTTGCCTTCAAAATTCATCTCGATATAACTGGTAGCATCTTTGCCAAGTGCCCTTTTTATGGCATTGTCAATATTGTCTTTTGGCATATTCTGAGCCTTGGCATTTTGTACTGCTGTTCTAAGCTTGGCATTCATCTCCGGATCAGTCCCGCCGTCTTTTGCTGCTGCTGTTATAGCTTTGCCAAGCTTTGGGAAAAGCCTCGACATTTTACCCCAACGCTTCATTTTTGCCGCTTTTCTGTATTCAAATGCACGTCCCATATTATGATATTTTTAAATAAAATATATTTGCTTCTGCAAAAGTAATTTTTTTAATAAATTAACTCGAAAAAAATCATGATAATAAAAAAAAGGTATGCAATTTTATTGCACACCTTTTTTTATAGCTGTTTTAAGAATAATATTTTTTGAAGTATTGAGGCGGGAGTAATTAGTACTTTTTACTATTGCCTAACATATGCCGCTGCCGATAGTGCAGCAATGGTTCCATCGGCAACCGCTGTAGTAACTTGCCTAAACTTTTTATGGATGCTATCGCCGGCTGCAAAAACACCGGGTATATTTGTATTCATATCTGCATCAACAATTATTTCGCCATTATTATTCAATGTAATTTTGTTTTTCAGTTTATCGGTATTTGGCACATAACCAATAAAAATAAAAATACCATCTGTTTTAATCTCTGAGGTTTTGCCTGTTGGCAGATGCTCAATTTTTATGCTTTTTACAGATTCACCGCCAATTATCTCACGTGGCTCCGATTCCATAATAAAACTGATTTTGGGGTTTTGCTTTGCCTCTTGTATGGCAAATTCAAACGCTTGAAATTCAGCAAACTGATGAACAACTGTAACCTTACTTGCAAAATTTGTTAACGCAACAGCCTCTTCAAGTGCCGAATTTCCTCCTCCTATTACCACAATCTCTTTATTGGTAAAAAAATCGCCGTCGCAAGTAGCGCAGTATGAAACTCCTTTGCCTTTAAAGATTTTTTCGCCCGGTATGTCTAACATGCGCGGAGTGCCACCAGTAGCAAGTATCACGGTTTTTCCTTCAAAAATTTCAGTCTTATTAACAGTAATGTTTTTTGTTTTACCATTAATATTAAAAGAGGCAATTTGCTTATTGCTCTTAATTTTGCAACCAAACTCCTTAGCCTGTTTTTTCATGGTGGTTACCAAACTATAACCACTTGTTGTTTCAACCCCCGGGTAATTGGCTATTTCATTGGTTAAGGTTAATTGCCCGCCAATAGCCCCCTCGTTTAAAATTAGGGTGCTTAGCTTAGCCCTTGATGCATAAATACCTGCTGCCAAGCCAGCCGGTCCTGCTCCTAAAATTATAACATCAAAAATTTTATTATCCATAATTTAATATGTTTTTACATATAAAAAATTCCACAAACCCTGAGGAATTGAATAGTTAGTGCTTATTAAAATTTTGAGTCTAATAGTGTTTTAATCTGTTCATCAGACATTATTGAGCTAACAGCCTCAACAACTTTTCCGTTTTTATAAAACATTGTAAATGGTAATCCCATAAAACCTGCAGCCTCTGGGGCATTGCGAATTACATGAGCTTCAGGCATATCAAAATTCATATCGGCAAATTTTACATGGGTATAATCTTCTTCCATCTCTTCCATAGCCTCATAAACAGGAATACACATAGGTCCCATACGACCACAGCATACCATTACATTTTCGTTTTCTTCAATAAATTTTTTGTGATCGTCAGCAGTTGTTAAGTGCTTTAAGTTTGTTAATAAATCCATAGTTTTACTTTTTTGTTTTTATTATTAATTTCCCAATATATCTCCATTCGATTTTAATTTGCCTTTAATATAATCTTGTACCAACTCATCGGGCGATACCTGATTGGTGCCAACAAACACATTGATTTTATTTTTTATAAAGGCATGAATAATTGTGGGGTTTATTTTATAGGTAACAACATCGGAAACCCCTAAAGTTTTAAACCAATCGGCAAATTTTTCAATTTCGTTAAAGTCGGGCTCAACAAGTATTTTGTCAACCACTTTTGATTCTCTAATAGTAAATACCGCATAATGACTGCATGTACCAAAATGGGTACTTAAGCAATCTTTTTCGACCGGTATTGCAACTTTTGCCATAATAGTTTCTGTTTTATTTTGATGCAACAAAAATAGATATAGAAAAACAGAATAAAACAAAAGCTTAGGCGGGCTTGCCAAGGTAAAAATTGAAATAGTTCAACTTTTTTGTTATCAAATGGTAAAGTAAGGGATTAAAATAAGCAGGGAAATCGCTTTTAAATTAAAAAGGTTAAATTTTGGCATATGCTATCTGCTTTTTCAATCTATATGTATTACTTGTGCCATTTTTTATCTTCAAATTTCAATCCGCCGAGTTAAAGAGGTTGTGTGAAAATTTAAGAGGCATTTTTTTGTTTTTTAAAAAATATGTAGAGAACACCATTAATTGATTATTTTATAGTTTTAGCAAGTATTGGTTTTCTACCTCTTTTGCTTTTTAGCTTTTCGTTCACGTTTTTTATTATGTCGTTCATTGCTCTTTAGCAATTCTTTAGCAAAATCAGTTAGTATAACTTCAGGTATTCCATCTTGCAATGCAAGCCAAATAAAATTAAAAGGTGCTCGGTATTGATTCCTTACTGTTTTATAATTTGCTTCACGGTAGTGTTTTTCGCCTGGTAAATTCTGATCTTTAATCATTGAATTGGCAACACCTGTTATTAATCCTCTTTTTTTCCGAACCTCTTTATTTTCATTCAATATATTCAATACTAAGTTAGTGTACTTCATCTTAAGTACATTTTTGGAACGTACCCGATCCGCTTTCATATCAAAATCGAGCATTAACAAATGACCCGACTCTACCATAACACCTAGCATAGGTTCAATGGTTCTATTCAATTTAGTCATTTCATAGTCTTCTAACTTTGCTTTAAGATGAAATTTATCTTCAGTATAAGGTATGCTAAGACTTAATGAAAGCTTACCTTCATTATTGATTTTACCTATCAAATCAATTTCAAATTTTCCATATTCTTTTTGCAATGAATCTAGGGTTGTTAAATGAGTAATACTTCCTTTTAAGTCATCTAAATGTATCGTTCCAAATGTGTTACGACCATTGGGCATTTCTGTATAAATTATAAAGGTATTTTTAATGATTACTTTATCAACCTTAAGACCAATGGGTATTTTAGCTACTAAACCAGAAAACATTGCTTGTTTATGCTTATTGTAAAAAGGCTTATTTTTGTTTTTATAGTCTTTCAATACTAAGCCATCTATTTCAATATATTTTGAGCGTATATCATAATCTCCGTACAATTGGCTATTGGTTTCAATTCCATTAATTGTAAGTGATTTTAAGTCAAACTCCATAATATCTACTTGCTTTCCAATTAAGTCACTAACATGTGTCCAATGTTTATTCAGCTTTAATGAAAGATTTTTTAACTCAATTTTAGATTTTTTTGGTTTATATGTCATTTCGGCACAAGCGAGAGAGGAATATTCATCAACAACAAAGAATATATCTTTTACTGATGATGAGAATTCTCTCAGTTTAAATGGTATGGGATATTTCCATTGTATTGAATCGGTTTCAATATCTTTTGCCACAATATTAAATTTACCAATATGTCCAAGCTTCATTAACTTCTTGTCGGATTTATACAGAATAAAGGAACCATCAATTAATTTGAAATTATTCAACTTAACCCTTGATAAAATATCGCCAAAGAATTGTTGCATCTGTTTGGATGTAGTTTCTTCTTTTACGTCTTCGGAACCAATAATTATTTCAAAAACAGGCTTTAAAAACGACATTTCTGTAAAATCTACCTGTCGTTTTAAAAGAAAATTTTCCCAACTAAAACCTCCAATCATAAGTTTATCAATTTTGCAAGTTATAATTGTGCCTTCTTTTTTATTTATGGGCATAATGCTTACATCTTCTAACTTAAAGCCAGTAAAAAAGAAATTCAAATCGAAGGTTGCAAACGAAACATCATAGGCTCTATTTTCCTCCTTATTTATTATTTTTATAAGATTTTGTTCAAGCCAATTATGCATAAAAAGAGGTGCCACAAAAATCAATGATATGAATAGGATAAAAAAGAGTACAACCCTTTTTAGTATTACTGTGGTTCTTTTAATATTTTTCATCTGTCTGAAAATTTATTATAAAAATCTACAAAAACCTAAATCCAAAAAACAAGTTTAATGACAGTAAATTATAGATCATGTTTGAATTTGCTATTTTTGATTTTGAATAATCATTTTTAAAAACAAACCCATAATAAAACTTATCGCCATTATAGCCAATTGGCAGATTTACAACAACTTTTTTAATAAATTGGATATCATTTTTTATGAAATCTTTACCGGCAGACACCTTTTGAAATTGAGAACCCGCTCCAAGTAAAACAAGTGGGGCAAAATAAAAATTCCCCATAACCAAATTATACTGATAGCCAATTATTGGTACAACTGAATAAAGCCTTGCATTTTTTGAATAATCAGAAATGTTATAAATAGTTATTTCCTCATCAGAAAAATAATTGTCATTAGCATATAAATGAGTGTATGTTTGTGACAGCCCAAGCAAAAATGCGCCATTGCTTTTTAGCTGCCTCTCGGTATGGCTAAAAACTGCTTTAAACGAATGTTCGGTATTACAATTGTAATATATATTAAAACCTATACTACTCATTTTTTGGTTTGCCCTGTTTTCTGCAATTACGGAATCGGGTAATGTATTAGTAGCTTCTTCAACTAAAAAACTTTTATAAAACTGAAACAAACCATCGGCGCCAATCCTTCTGCCATAATAGTTAAACCTGAAATCATAAAATTTAACCGTGCTTTTTTGCTCATCTTTAAAATAATCAAAAACTCCTAAGCCAACACCAAAACCCATATTTTTATATGCTCCATACAGCCCCAAATCTGTTCCCCTGTCGGGTCGATAAACAATATCGTATTTGCCCGATATATTTAGTTTTAGCTTACTTAATGTAAAGTAAGGCATCAGCGTATATTTATTATTAAAAACCTTAAAGTGCTCAGTATCCTGATTTGAAGAGTAGGCAATTTTAGTAAAAAACTGCATCAATAATAAGATAAATAGCAATGAAAGGTATTTTTTAAACACTGTATAAATATTTTAATTATAGCTTATAATACCAATTATAAAGCAAATTAAATTTTGCGTTACTCATCGCCTGTCTGTCCGGCAAGGCAGGTTGCAAACTGCTTGCAGTATTAATATACAACTTTACAGTTTGACGCCTTGATTAACACAAAATTTTTATTTGTGCATAATGTAGGATAAAAATAGTGTTTATTTTTTTATAAACCTCGATGTATATGTAACACCATGCTTATCAATACCGGAGATTATATAAATGCCATCTGTAAAATGGTTAACAGAAATTATTGAAAGGTTGGTATTTGTTCTGCTTAAAAAAACCTGTTGCCCAAAAATATTTATTATTGATACCTGAACCAGCTTTTGGGCATTGTCAATATATAGTTTATTTTTAACAGGATTGGGATATATTTTTAAACCATCTTTTAAAATGGTATTTTTTGATTCGCCAATAAACGGGCTAAGTTCGGGTGTATCAAATTGTTTTGTGGTATAAAGCCTATATTCGCCCGGTGCTAAAGTAATTTCAGCTTGGGTGTTGGTAACATCAACAGTTTGTCCACTATAAAACTCATACCATGTACCTGTGTTTTGAAAGTTTGGATTTATTTTATCCTCAACCACATCAAAATTGCCAATAATAACCACATTCATATCGGTATGGTTTAAATGTATTGATTTCAATGCACTGCTAACCGATAATGAATAATCGGTGGTTTCAAAGGCAATTTCCTCAGTTTTAAGCTTATTTAAATAACCCATTACCTCATAAATACGCTTACGCGAACCTAAACTGAAATAATCCCAACGAATAGGCTTTTCGCCCACACGTCCGTTGTAATCAATTGAATAATCGTAACCTAACTCGCCAAATTGCCAAATCATTTTTGGTCCTGGTATGGGTATAAAAAAGTTTGCAGCCAGCTCTACCCGCTGCACAGATGTATAATACTCGGTAATATTGTAATTACCCGATGAGTTGCCCCACTGTTGGTTTTTATATACCATACGTTCCTCATCGTGGCTCTCCATATACCCAACAACATGAGGGTTGCTCCATCCTCTCTTTTTATACGATATCCATGAAAAATCAGATTTGCCACCATCGTTCCAGCCCATAGCGCCTTCAAGGTAATTGTAGTTCATATTGCCCCATAGCAGTATCCCATAATTGGCCAATTCGCGCTCCTCATCATTTTCCGAAAGGTGCTCAAAAATTACATATGCATCGCTGTTGCGTTTCCATATTTCATTGGCCATTCGCTTTAACAGCCTAACCCTGTCGGCGTCGTATATACTACCCCATGGGTCTGATGCATCTTTAATATTATTTCCAAAACCTTTGGTAAAATCAAATCGAAAACCATCAATTTTATACTGGTTCATCCAATATGAGTTAATACTATCAACTAATGCCTGTGTAAATACACTTTCGTGATTAAAATCGTATCCCCAATGTGCATCGGGGTTAGTAAAATTGTGGTTAACATTATACCATGGGTTATTTGCTGCGGGTTTGCCATTTTCAAAATACATTCGCACAAACGGACTTTGCCCATATGAATGGTTTAATACCAAATCAATAACAACTGCTATACCACGTTTATGGCATTCGTCAACCAATAGTTTTAGCTTATTTTTTGGTCCGTAATATTTATCGGGTGCAAAATAAAACGAAGGGTTGTAGCCCCAGCTCGAATTGCCTTCAAATTCATTTATTGGCATTAATTCCAATACATTAACCCCAAGGTTCTTAAGATAGTCGAGCGTGTCGGCAATTGTTTTATATGTATGTGTTTCAACAAAATCGCGTATAAGCATCTCGTAAATTACCATATCGGTAACTTTTGGAGGGGTAAAATCGGTTACTTGCCAAGCATAATCATTTTGGGCAGTTTGAAAAACCGATACAGGTTTAAATGTTAAATCTTCGGGGTAAGGTATCAAATTTGGATAGGTATTTTCATCAATATATTTATCGTTCCAAGGGTCGAGTATTTTATCGGCATACGGGTCGGCAACAACAATTTCGCCATCAATTAAATACTGATACCGATACTCAATCATTGGCGTTATATTATTAATTGTTAGCCAAAAATGGTTACCGTTAGCCGTTTTATACATCATCCAAGTGTCTGCCTTTATTTGTCTATTATATGGTTTTGGTACATTGTTTTTTCCGATATTGGAAATATCCCAACTATTAAAATCACCTAATAAATAAACATATTCCTTTTCGGGAGCATTAAGTACCAATGTAACCGTACTATCATTATTATAATTAATTCCGTTTATAGCACCTGCCGGTAATTCTTTTATTTCAACATTCTCTTTTACAAAGCAATAAACCGAATCAAAAACACTTTCTGAATCATTTTTTGCTTCAACCACAATCCAATGCTTGCCATCGGTATTTACGCTATATGTATGCAATAAGGTACTTGTGTTAGTAGCTTGAATCCTTGTATTATCAATATAAAGAATCAAGCTATCAGCTAAATTTGATGCAGCTTCAATATCAATTTGGTCGTTTAGCAGAACTATTATATTATCTTCAGGCTTAATAATTGTTACCGATAGAGATTCTTCATAAACATTGGCAAATATATCGCCACCCTCGGCTGTTTTTCCCTCTTTTGAACTATCGCCACTTCTAAAAACAAAGACCATCTGCAAAATAGTTTCATCATTGGGTACTCCGTAATACTCTTTTATTGATGGTGTTATTAAAAGGGTATATAAATTATCGCCAATTCTTGTGAGCTTTGTCTCTTCAGTATTTGTTCCCCAGTTGGTTTTAACATATCTCCAATCGCTGCCACCACTGCTATTATTGGTAGTTACACCTGTATGGGCATAAATATCACCGGTATAGTCTTTTAAGCCTTGGTTGCCCAATGCGGCGTTAAAAGTTATGGTAACAGCACTATTTGCATCCGGAAAGGTTGGGTTGGTTGTAATTAATTGTGCCCGTGCTTGAGAATATATAAATAGAAAGGTAATAATTAATATTTTCTTCATTAGTAGAAAATTTAAATTAATTTTTTACAAGTGGTATTTATAAGGCAAATCTGTTTAGCAATAAATATGGAAAAGTATTGAAAAATGTAAAAAAAAGGTTCCTTTTGGAACCTTTTTATAAGTAAATCAGATTTATTTTATTTAGTAGCTCCAAGAGTCCAACTGTCATTGTCTGCATTAACAGTAAGAACAAAATCATATTCACCCTCTTCGGCAACTCCAAAGTTGCCATCACCTGATCCTGCAAAAAAGTCGCCGGCTGCACTACCTGACATTGTAACATCATTAAATCCTAATGTAAAATCCCAAGCATTATCTTTTCTGAATTTCCATGAGTTTTCTTGGTCACCATTGGCTGCAACTTTAACACTATTCCATGTCCATGTATAAATCTCACCATCTTTGGTTGGAGTTTGATTTTCGTAAGAAAGGTCGCCCCATCCCCATGCAGTATCAGAAACCATTATTCCATTACCAATAAATCCTAATAAATATTCAGAATAGTCGGTATTTTCAACATCACTAGTTTTATTTAGGTCAATAACAAATTTTTGAGCTGGAGTCCATGTAAGTGTTATTGTATATACACCTTTTTCAACATCACCATTACCGGCACCCGGTTCTAAGGCATCCTGATCGTTAAATCCTAAGTTAGTGAAAATAACAACAAAATCGCCATCTGTTAATTCAGCATGTTCTGGTAAAATGGGTACATCGGTTATAATTTTCCAACCATCGTTATAACGTAATTTCGATTGGTGAGTTGAGAATTTAACATCTGTTTTTGTCCATTCAACTTTTTCTGCTGACGCTGCACCTGTTTCTAATTCAGTATCATCATATACCCATTCCCATTTTAAAACAGGTATTACCCAAAAATTCATTGATGTTTCATCATAAATTAAGTGGTAAAATCCTTCGGTTTCAATGTTAATTGGCGTTTTACCGGCAGCTAATGTCCCGGTTTTAAAAGTTCCAATTATTTGGCTGTCGCTGCCATCTAAAGTAACATCGTTTACATTTTCCGGTCCATAAACTGTTGCAGCACCGTCTTTAATTACTTTAAATTCTAAAGCACCTGCAACACAGTAAAAATACACTTCGTGCATTCCTGTTCTTTCATAGCTAGAAAAGCTTGCGCCTTCAACTAAAGCCTGATCAAACTTAACGTCGATAGAACCTACAGCTGCACCTGCAACATAAGCGCCATCTTTTGATACGTCAATAGGGTCATCATTATCATCATCATTACAACTAGTAAAAACAAATGACAACAAAGCAAACATCATCAGAAATTTTCCAATTTTTTTCATAATATTCAATTTTAGTTTAGATTTAAATTTATTTATGTTAATAATCAAGATTTTGTTTTAAGTTAGGATTGGCAGTAATATCAGAATATGGTATAGGATACCAATTATATCTGTCATTTACGGCTATTCCATTTTTATCGTTTCCTTTAAATGGCCACAAATATTCACCCGATGTTAACAGTCCAAAACGAATAAGGTCTGTTCTACGGTGTGCTTCCCAGTATAACTCTCTGGCTCGTTCGTCTAATATAAAAGCTAAGTTAACATCGGCTTGGTTTGTAGTTAAACCACTACGCTGCCTAATTTGTTCAATATAATTAAATGCTGCTGCTGATAAAGAGCCATCAATTCTTAGGTCAAGCTCACAAAGCATTAAATAGGCATCTGCTAAACGAAACACAGGTATATCAGTGTCGGCAAATCCTTCTGATAGATTTGAACCCGGTGCACCATCTTGTGTTATGTTTTTATATTTTTCACAAGCATAGCCTTGTGTAAACTGGTCTTGTTCTTCAATCTCAAGGCTTTGTCCATCGGTGTACCACATTGCCCTTTTATCTTGGCCTTCAAATTTGTTTACCAAAGCTTTAGTTACACGGTTACCACCCCAACCACCGCTGGTTCCATAATCGACAGCAGGCATTGACCCACCAACAGCTGCATTTATAAGGTAAGTTGTACCTCCGTAATTTTTCATTGTTAAACCGTCTTGAGAAATAGCAAATATTATTTCCTGATCCATAGTATGATTATCTGCTAAAAACAGATATTCGTAATTATCGGACAATGAGTATCCTCCTTCATTAATAATCATATTTATATAGTTACGAGACTTTTCATAGTAATCTGAGCTTTCAGTACCCAAATATGTTTTATGATTCAAATACATTTTAGCTAAAACCATCCATGCTGCACCTTTATTAGCTGCACCAATATATCCTTCTCTAGGTTCATTTAACTGTTCGCTATTAGAGTTATCAGTAATTGCTATTAGTTCACTTTCAATGTAATTAAAGAGTTCGCTACCAACAGGACCTAAACCTGCCGGTTGAGGTAATACTGCGCCAATGGGGCTATTTTCGGTAACAAAAGGTACTCCATTTCCATATAAATCTAACGCATGCCAATACGACATTGCCCTTAAAAATCTGGCTTCGGCAAGGTAAGTGTCCAAGTTTGTGTATTCCGGCTTTCCATATTTTCTGGCTTGACGTATAAACTCATTGGCATAAGTAGCCTGAATAATAATACGATAGTATAATGCACCAATACCATAATTGTTTGAAGTCCATGTCATTTGACTCATTTCAGGTACGCCGGCATCAGACCATCCGTTAATAGCTTCGTCGGTTGGAAGTTCTTGTGCTATCCAATATGTACGCCAGTATTGATTTGCTCCTTCATCATTCGATTCTATATCAGCATCGCCGGCAGGCCCTTTTTGACCTGTTGTAGCTAAATTGGCATATATTTTTGACAGCCCGCTTAAAAAGTCTGCTTCATTTTGATAAATTTTTTCAGCGGTTACTAAGTTTGGATCAATTGGTGTTACATTCAAATCATCAACACAGCTAAACAAACTTATAGTAAGAAAAGCTGCAATACCAATTAATATGTTTATATTTTTCATTTTTATTATCTTTAGTATATTCATAATTAGAATGACATATTTACACCTAAAAGGAATGTCCTTGGCCTTGGGTAATTGTTATTGTCAATTCCATCAAAAACCTCGGGGTCAATTCCTTCATAACCTGTAATTACAAATACATTATTTACCGCAGTATAAACTCTGAATCTAATATTTTTGAAATTAATTGGTTCAAAATTGTAACCGAGTGTTATGTTATCAAATCTAAAAAAGCTTGCATCCTGCACATAATAATCTGATAAATACTGTGGTCTTTGAAATTTTGTATTATAAATGTCATCAGTAATATTGCTTAAAAATATGCCGCTGGTAACTAACCTATCTGTATATGCACCATTAGAGGCTACGTTGTTATATACATAATTTCCAAAGCTGCCATGTCCTGTAAATGAGAAATCCCATTTTTTATATGTTATGTTTGAGCTTAATCCAAAAATTACTTTTGGAGCTCGGCTATTATAAATCCGCAAATCATCAGTATCTCCGTTTGTATTACCATCACCATCTAAATCTGCATATTCGCCCTCAATTGGCATACCATTAGCGTCATATACTTGTTGATAAACAAAGTACGAATAAGGTGTTTCCCCAACTTGATGAATTTGCACTTTATTTCCGGTTCCTCCCGATATATCACCTTTGAATATACCAATGTAATTAGGGTCATCAACAAGAGTAAGCTTAGTAATTTTAACATCATTGTATGAACCGTTTATTCCAAATCTCCAGTTAAAATCAGTTTTACTTATTAAATGTCCTAAAATTGAAAGCTCAATACCTTTATTATCGGTATTGCCAACATTTGTTGTAACCTGATTTTTAAAGTTTGATCCGGCAGGAACCGGCACCCTGTTTATCAAATCTTTTGTTTTTCTATTATAAACCTCTACTGAACCGGTAATTCTATCTTTATAAAATCCATAATCTATACCTATATTTAAAGTGGTTGTCTCTTCCCATTTTAAGTTTTCGTCATATTCATTTGGTCTATAAACTAATGTTTCAATTTTTTCATATAAACCATTATTTGGGTTTATGTATTGATATCCTGCAGTTGATTGGCTTATAGTATAAATGCCCAATGCCGGATAATCGTTTTTGGAAATGTCTTGCTGACCGGTAATTCCATAACCTAATCTAAGTTTTAAATCGCTTAAAGCAGTAGCATTTTCTAAAAAACTCTCTTTATTAATTCTCCATGCTAAGGCTACCGAAGGGAATGTACCCCATTGATTTTCGCCTTGGAATTTTGAAGAGCCATCGTGTCTTATTGTAGCTGTTAACAAATATTTTTCAGCAAGCGTATAATTAAATCTGCCAAAGAATGAAACAAGATAGTTTTCTGTTTTTTCAAGTCGGTAAGGGCTTGGATCTAATGCATCCGGATTATCCGGCTTATTGTAAAATGTATGATTTTCATCTTGTATCCAAAAGTGTTGCCACGAGTATCCGCCTAACACGCTAAATCTTGAGTTTATACTTGTAAGTTTTTTATCATATTGCATATAATACTCCAAAATATCATTTCTTTTTTCTTGCTTATAATTATGTACGCTTCCTCCATTTCCAAATGCTCCACCGTCAAATGCAGCAAGGTGAGATAGTTCTTCCAAACCATCACTTGACGAGTAATCTGCTCCAATATTTAAGTTTAGTCTTAAATCAGGCAAAAAATGTAGTTTATAGTCTAATTGTAAATTTCCAATAACCCTGTTTACATTGGCTATATTTGATTTTTGTTCGAGCTGTGCCAATGGGTTTTTTGGTGCAATTGGTATAAGTTCTATTGTTCCATCATTATTTTCCTTGTCCCATGCAAAATATCCACCATAATCTGCATACAAACTACTATTTATTGGTTTTTGAGTAGGATCAATTGTCATAGCACTACCAATTGCACCTTCATCGGCAAATTGGTTTTTAACATTCATATATTTTACATTAACTTTTACTTTTAACTTTTTGTCAAAAAACGATGGGCTTAGGTTTACCGACGTTGTAACCCTGTCTAATTTAGAGGTTTTAAGTATTCCATTATTTTGGTCGTAACCTAAAGAAACTCTATAAGGAAGAAAGCCTGTTTTTCCGCTTATTGCTAAATTATGTTTGTTATTTAATGACGGTTTAAATATTTCATCCATCCAAACTGTATTTGCATCACCCATTAAGCTTGCATTTAGCGGAAAGTTTCCGTTTATAGTTTTTCTATAACTATCAGCACTAAGTACTCCAACGGTTTTTGTAACCGTATTAACGGCAACCGAGCCTTGGTAATCAATTTTCATGACTCCTTCGGCACCACTTTTAGTGTTAATTATAATTACGCCGTTTGATGCCCGCGATCCATATATTGCAGTTGCCGATGCATCTTTCAATACTGTAAATGTCTCTATGTCATTAGGATTAATGGTATTTAAAGGATTACGCATACCGGCAACATCACTATTGTCAATAGGAACTCCATCAATAATAATTAAAGGATCGTTGCTAGCATTTAATGATGACCCACCCCTAATTCTTATGGTTGAACCGCTACCCGGAGCACCACCACCGGAAGTTATTTGCACACCGGCAATTTTTCCGGTAACCAAATCTTGTGCCGATGTAATAGCCCCTTGATTAAAATCTTTAGATGAAATAGTAGTAACAGCCCCTGTTTTATCTTCCTTTTTTTGAACACCGTAGCCAATTACAATAAGTTCGTCAAGTGTAGTTACATCTTCAATTAAAGTAAAATTTACCGTAACCTCTTTTGTTTCAGTAATTGTTATGGTTTGTTCAAGACTTGTATATCCAATAAACGATGCAACAAGAGTTTGTTGCCCAACAGCTATACCCGCAAGCTTAAAGTTACCATCAATATTGGCAATTGTACCCATTGTGGTACCCTTTACCACAATGGTAGTACCAATTAATGATTCACCATTTGCGTCAACAACTGTTCCAACTGCAGTTCCTGTTTGCGCAAATACAAACGATACCGTAGTTAAAACTACTGCAAAAAGCGATAGTAATTTTTTAACCATAATCCTTTTAATTTTAAAATAAATAAAAGTGTTAAGCCTCTCCTTTTAATCATGAATTGAATTATAGCGCACCACAAATGTAAGCATCATTTTCCGCATATTAAACAGGCAAACAGCAAGTTGGGTTATGCAACCGTTTCCGCAACCGTTTGTTTATGTTGGGAAACATAGATTTTGTATTTATACCTAAAATCCGCAAGGATTTTTATTAATGCCTATTAATAAAGAATTTGCACAATAATTAATTCGCCTATTTAAGTGAATTAAAATTCGTGGTATCCTACCCTAATGTTATAGGCAGGCAGGTTTGTGTAATTAGTGGATAGAGATAATCCGCTTGCGGATTTATGGTTATACAATATTTTCAAAATAGATTCAATTTATTTCCCTTAAAATGTTAAATTTGTAACAACAACCCATTATTATGGATAAAAAAGGACCTATTACCATTAAAGATATTGCCCGCGAATTGGGCATTTCACCATCTACCGTATCAAGGGCATTAAAAAACCACCCCGACCTAAGTACAAAAACCAAGGAGGCAGTACACAACTTGGCTAAAAAGTATAATTATAAGCCCAATGCCGTAGCACTTTCGCTCAGGAGTAGCAAAACACATATGATTGGTGTAGTAATTCCAAATATAGTACACTTTTTTTTCTCGTCGGTAATAAGCGGCATTGAGCATGTATGTAATAATGCAGGCTATAATGTAATGATTTGCCAAAGCAATGAAAATGAGGAACGCGAAATAACAAGTATCCAAACACTTGCCTCAAGTAGGGTTGATGGCATTCTTGCATCGGTATCAAAAAACACTACCGATTTTACCCATTTTAAGGAGTTGCTTGAAAACAACTTGCCACTTGTTTTCTTTGACCGTGCCATTCAGGAAATAAATACAGACAAAGTAATAATTGATGATGTAAAAGGCGCATTTACTATTACTGAACATTTAATTCAGGAGGGTTGTAAAAAAATCGTGCACCTTTCGGCGCCCATGAACCTTATTATTGGACAACGCAGAAAAGAGGGCTATATAAAGGCTTTGCAAAAATACAATATTCCTGTTGACGAAAGCCTTATTGTGAAATGTGACAGCAGAGATGAAGCACTTAAAGTGATGCAAAATATTTTTGATTCGGGCATTAAGCCCGACGGTGTTTTTGCAGTAAACGACCTAACAGCCTCGGGTGTGTTAAAAGCCGTAAAAAAACATGGCTATATTGTGCCAAAAGATATTAAGGTTGTAGGTTTTAGCGATGGCTTTGTTGCAAATGTTACCGACCCAACATTAACTACAATAGACCAGCATGGTTTTGAAATGGGTAAGCAAGCTGCTAAACTATTGTTAGATAGAATTAATAAAACTATTGACAACTACTCGCCTGTAACAAAGGTAATATCAACTAATTTAATTAAGCGTGAATCTACAGGTTTTTGAAAATAAAGAACTATGACAAAAGAAAATGTAATAAAATTATTTCAAGATAAAAGAGTACGAGTTCATTGGGATAAAGAACAAGAGCAATGGTATTTTTCAATAATAGATATTGTTGGTATATTGACAGGAAGTCCAAATCCAAGAAAATATTGAAGTGTATTAAAAAACAGACTTAAAAAAGAAGGAAGTGAGTTGACTACAAATTGTAGTCAACTCAAAATGCCATCATCGGATGGGAAATTTTATAAAACAGATGTTACTGATACTGAGCAGTTATTGAGATTAATTCAATCAATTCCATCTCCTAATGCAGAACCATTTAAAGTATGGTTAGCTAAAATTGGATATGAAAGAATTGAAGAAACAGAAAATCCTGAAAAAGTGTTTGACAGGGCAATGAGAACTTATCTTAAAAAAGGATATTCTAAGCAATGGGTAAATCAGCGATTAAAAAGCATTGAGGTAAAAAAAGAACTTACAGATGAATGAGATATGCAAGGAATGAAAGAAGGATTGGAGTATGCAATATTAACAAACAAAATAACAAAAGCATGGGCAGATAGGAATGTGAAAGCATACAAAATTTTTAAAGGACTTAAAAAGAAAATTTACGAGACAATATGACCAATTTAGAGTTGGTTTTGAATATGTTAGCAGAAGCTTCTACAACAGAGATCTCGAAAGTAAAAAAGCCACAGAGTTTAACCGAAAATAAAGATGTTGCTAAAAAGGGAGGTAATGCTGCAAAAAAAGCACGATTAGAAATTGAAAAGCAAACAGGAAAATCAATTATTTCTTCTAAGAATGCTAAGAATATTGGACTTGCAAATAATACTGAGATTAAAAAAACCGATTAATTAACAGCATAGTCAGTTGATGCTTGGCAGCAATTAATGCAGCACTTAATTATTTCTTCTATCAAACAAAACCAAAAATAACATAGCTTCCGCAATCGTTTTAGATAATCATTTGCAAGGTATTTTTAGTATTTGGTTAACATTATTTTGTGTTAAAGCTTTTTTTTAGCTTAAATTTGCATCGCCTTTCTTTTAAACATGATTTGATATAGCGCACCTGATTTATCATGTTAAATCAATTATTTATAATAAATTAAATTGCCTTATAGATAAAAAAACACTATATGTTTAGTGTATTTTCTGTGGTAATTAAATTTTAATCGGATGGAAAAACAACCAAAGTTAAGTTTTTGGCAAATTTGGAATATGAGTTTCGGTTTTCTCGGAATTCAGTTTGGTTTTGGATTACAAAATGCTAATGTTAGTCGAATATTTGAAACTCTTGGTGCTAATATTGAAGATATTCCAATTTTATGGATTGCAGCACCTGTAACCGGGTTAATTATTCAACCAATAATTGGGTATTTAAGTGATAAAACATGGAACAGACTTGGGCGACGCAGACCATTTTTTCTTGTTGGAGCAATATTAGCTTCACTTGCATTATTAGTTATGCCCAACTCGCCTGTTTTATGGATGGCTGCCGGTATGTTATGGATTATGGATGCCTCAATAAATGTATCAATGGAGCCATTTAGGGCTTTTGTGGGCGATATGTTGCCTAATGAACAGCGCACATCAGGTTTTGCAATGCAAAGCTTTTTTATTGGAACCGGAGCCGTGGTGGCATCTTCACTACCATGGATGATGACAAACTGGTTTAATATTGATAATACTGCTGCTGCAGGAGAAATACCCGATTCAGTAAAGTTTTCATTCTATATTGGAGGTTTGATATTTCTGCTAACAGTACTTTGGACGGTTTTCTCAACCAAAGAGTATTCGCCGGAGGAACTGGAAATATTTGAAAAAGCCGAAAAGCAAGAAAAACTTGAAGCAGGTAAAGAAGATAATAAGAAAAGAGATATTAAATATATAAGAAATGGCAGCTTTTGGATTCTTGGAGGTGCAATTTTTACATGGCTTATTTTATATAATGGTCTTGCAAAAGAGCTTTTTATTGGTGGGGTAGGTAGTATTATTTTTGGATTAATACAGTATTTAACCGGCTATTTACAAAAGATCAACAGAACAAAGAATGGTTTTTATGAGATTATTGACGATATGTTTAATATGCCCAAAACAATGGGGCAATTAGCTATTGTTCAGTTCTTTTCGTGGTTTGCCCTTTTCGCAATGTGGATTTATTCAACCTCAGCAATTACAACTTTTCATTATGGAACAACTGACACTACTTCAGCAGCCTATAATAATGGTGCCGACTGGGTAGGTATTTTGTTTGCTATTTACAATGGCGTTGCCGCACTATCAGCATTTTTAATTGTTATTGTTGCACGCAAAACCTCGCGCAAAACGGCTCATTCAATTAATTTGTCGCTTGGCGGTGTAGGCTTATTGCTTTTTTATTTTATTAAAGACCCACAACTGCTTTGGATTGCAGAAATTGGAATTGGAATAGCATGGGCCAGTATTTTATCAATGCCATATGCAATGCTAACAGGCGCATTACCATCAAACAAAATGGGGGTTTACATGGGTATATTTAATTTTTTTATTGTAATTCCTCAAATATTGGCTGCAAGTATTCTCGGATTTTTAGTGAAAAATATTTTTGACGGAAATGCAATATTTGCCTTAATATTAGGTGGTTTTTCAATGTTTATAGCAGCCATTGTTACTCAATTTGTTGACGATAAAAACTAATAAAAGATATGATTACTGCTTGCATATTTGATTTGGATGGAGTTGTTGTTGATACAGCAAAGTATCACTTTTTGGCATGGAAACGTCTTACCAAAGAGTTAGGTTTTGATTTTACCGAGAAAGACAACGAGCGTCTTAAAGGGGTAAGCCGTATGGACTCAATAAACATTATTCTTAAAATAGGCGATATAGAATTAAACGAAAAAGATAAATTGGCATATGCCGATAAAAAAAACGGCTGGTACAAAGAGTTTATAGCAAAAATGACCCCCGATGAAATACTGCCGGGTGTACTTAGCTTATTTAAGGAATTAAAAAAATCGGGATATAAAATAGCTCTGGGTTCGGCAAGTAAAAATGCAGTATCTATTCTTAAAATACTTAACATAACCGAGTGGTTCGATATTATAATTGATGGAACCAAAACAGTAAAAACCAAGCCCGACCCTGAGGTGTTTTTGCTTGCAGCAAAGGGCTTAAAAACTAACCCTGAAAATTGTATTGTTTTTGAAGATGCCGAGGCCGGAGTTGAAGCTGCTTTAAATGCAGGAATGTATTGCATAGGTATTGGCACTTCCGACGTGTTGGGAAAAGCACATAAAGTAATACCAGGGTTATATGAAATGAATATTGAAAAAATGAAATTATCGGTTTAACCGGTATTAGAGATACAGTTTTTTACTTTTTATCATGATTTGAGTTATAGCGCAAAAAAGACTTAAAAAATGATAATGTGATTATACTGATTTCGAGAAATTGCAAAAATGAAAACATCACAGTTTACCTCGATTATTTCGGGGAAGGGTGGCGTTTTTTGCAAAGACTAATTACGAAACAAGCATGCAATATTTTCAATGTGTTACATTATCAGCTAATTATGAAATTTTAAACAGATGAAGAAGTACTTAAAGCTTGATAAATGGAATATTATTGAGGAGGGGTTTGTGCGTGAAAATGTAACCACTTCAGAGAGTATTTTTAGTATTGGGAACGGAAGGATGGGGCAACGAGCCAATTTTGAAGAGAAATACTCGGGCAATACTTTACAGGGAAACTACATTGCGGGTGTTTATTACCCTGATAAAACCAAAGTTGGATGGTGGAAAAATGGTTATCCCGAATACTTTGCAAAGGTATTAAATGCCACAAACTGGATAGGTATAAATATACATGTAAATGATATTGAACTGGATTTAAACAATTCTGAAGTATCAGATTTTGTACGCATTTTAAATATGCACCAAGGGCATTTAACCCGCTCATTTGTTGCAAAACTATCAAATAACAATACTGTAAAGGTAAATGTACAACGCTTTTTAAGTATTGTTGATAATAATTTGGGTGTCATAAAATACTCTGTTAAAGCTATCGATTTTAATGGTAAAATATCAATAACCCCATATATTGATGCCGATGTTGTTAATACAGACTCGAATTACGATGAAAAATTTTGGGAAAGTGTTTCGCAATATGCATCAGGCTATGACGCTTTTGTAACAGTAAAAACAAAAAAAACAGGGTTTGTTGTAACAACAGCAATGCGTTATGAGGTTTGGAAAAACGGCAAAAAAATAGAGCTTAGCCCATTGGCATCATTTAGTGAAAAATACGCCGAAAGCAAAGTTGAAGTTGATGTAAAAAAGGGCGATGAATTGGTTATTTACAAATTTGCCGCCAATGTATCTTCTTTTAACCATCCTGCAAACAGATTAGAGGAAGTTTCGAAAAAAGAGTTAAACAAAGCTTTGGATAAGCATTTTAATACCATGCTTGAGGAGCAAAAACAGGCATGGGCTGCAAAGTGGGCAGAGAGCGATATTGCCATTGAAGATGATATAGCTGCACAACAGGCTATACGCTTTAGTATATTTCAGCTTAACCAAACATATACCGGCGAAGACGAACGCCTTAATATCGGTCCCAAAGGATTTACGGGCGAAAAGTACGGAGGCAGTACCTATTGGGACACCGAAGCCTATTGTCTGCCATTTTATCTTGCTACTGCCGATAAACATGTAGCTCGCAATTTATTGCTTTACAGATATAAGCAATTGGATAAAGCTATTGAAAATGCAAAAAAACTTGGCTTTTACAATGGTGCAGCCCTTTTTCCCATGGTTACAATGAATGGCGAAGAGTGCCATAACGAATGGGAAATTACATTTGAAGAGATTCACCGAAACGGGGCAATTGCTTATGCAATATATAATTACGTTCGTTATACAAACGATAAAAAATATATTAAGGACTATGGCCTTGAGGTGTTAATTGCTATTTCGCGTTTTTGGAGTCAACGCATAACATACTCAAAACAGTACAATAAATATGTTATTTTAGGTGTTACAGGCCCTAACGAATATGAAAATAACGTTGACAATAACTGGTACACAAATATGCTTGCTTGTTGGTGCTTAGACTATACATGCGAATGTGTAGGTTACGTTAAAAAAGCAGCATCTGAAAAATACGATACTTTGATTAAAAAAATAAATTTTAACGAAAAAAGTGAAACAGATAAATGGAATGAGATATCGAAGAATATGCACTATCCTGAAAACAAAGAGCTTGGCATATTTTTGCAACAGGATAACTATTTAAATAAAGAGCAGGTTCTAGTTGCCGACCTTGATAATAAACATAGACCCATAAACCAAAAATGGTCGTGGGATAGGATTTTACGCTCGTGTTTTATTAAGCAAGCCGACACTTTGCAGGGAATTTATCTGTTTGAAGAAAATTATGATTTAGATACCATTAAACGTAATTTTGATTTTTATGAAGCCCGCACGGTACATGAATCATCGCTTTCGCCATGCGTGCATAGTATTATTGCCGCAAAACTTAAAAAAACAGATAAGGCCTACGAAATGTATTTGAGAACTTCGCGTTTAGACCTTGATGACTATAACAGCGAGGTAGCCGAAGGTTTGCACATTACATCAATGGCCGGAACATGGCTGTCGGTAGTTCAAGGTTTTGGAGGTTTGCGCATTTATAATAATAAAGTTTACCTTAATCCTAGCATACCTGAACCATGGGATAGCTATTCATTTATGATTCGTTTTCGCGGAAGCCTGATTAAGGTTAATACATTTAAAAACAGAGTTGAGATTGAAAACTTTGCCAATATAGATGTTGAATTAGTGGTGTTCGATAAAAAATATAAATTATTAGGCAATAAAAAAATATTGATTGACATCTAATATGTGGAAGTGATATGAAAAAAAATAAATTATACATTATCGGTCTTGCCCTTTTAGTATCTTTATATTCATGCGCACCAAATGCTAAACAGCTTAAAGCAGATGCAACAGATAAAATATACACACATGTTGAATGGAGCAAAAATGCCAATATTTATGAGGTAAACATAAGGCAATATACCCACGAGGGGAGTTTTAAAGCTTTTGAGAAACACATGCCCCGATTAAAACAGATGGGAGTAAAAATACTTTGGATAATGCCCATACACCCCATCAGTAAAACAAACCGAAAAGGAACCATGGGAAGCTACTATGCTGTACAAGACTACCAAAAAGTAAATCCCGATTTTGGTACTTTAAACGACTTTAAGCACATGGTTAATTATGCACACGAATTAAACATGAAAGTAATTATTGATTGGGTTGCAAACCATACAGGTTGGGATAATTGGTTGATTACCGAACACTCTGATTGGTACACAAAAGATTCGTTGGGGAATAAAATAGTACCGGCAAATACAGACTGGACAGATGTGGCAGATTTGAATTATGATATGCCCGACTTGCGCGAATATATGATTCAGAGTCTTGAATACTGGGTTAAAGAGGCTGACATTGATGGCTACCGCTGCGATGTTGCTGGTATGGTGCCTGCCGATTTTTGGGTTAATGTACGAATACACTTAGATGCAATTAAACCTGTTTTTATGCTTGCCGAATGGGAATCGAAAGATATTTTGCAGGCTTTTGATATGGTTTACGGTTGGGAGCTACATCATATTATGAATGAAATAGCACAGGGCAAAAAAGTGATTGACGATTTAGATGCTTATTTTGCAAAAATTGATACAATTTATAGTCCCGATGATTATTATATGAACTTTACCTCAAACCACGATGAAAACTCATGGAACGGAACCGTGTTTGATCGTATGGGAAAAGCTGCCGAGGTTATGGCTGTATTGAGTGCAACAGTACCTGGAATGCCTCTTATTTATTCCGGACAGGAAAACAAACTAACAAAAAAGCTGGAGTTTTTTGAAAAAGATACAATTGGGTGGGGTAATTTTGGTTATACCAGTTTTTACACAAAACTTTTGCATCTTAAAAAAGAGAATAAAGCCCTTTGGAATGGCGCTTATGGCGGAAGTTTTAGCAAAATTGACAATACCAAGCCTGAGGTTGTTTACTCTTTTATTCGCAAAAAAGGAGATGATAAAATTATTGTGGTATTAAATTTTTCGGATATTAAACAAACTATTTCGTTAGCAGGTAATAATATTAAAGGTAATTATATATCTTTGTTCAATCAGGCTAATGTCGTTATTAATAACGGTAGCAGTATTAAGCTATCCCCTTGGGGATATGTTATTTTTGTAAAAAAATAGTATAACTGCTAATTTATGGTTTTGGTTGTTTGTTAGCCTGTTTAATAAGCCTGATTCCATTTGGAATTGGGCTTATTTATTAAACTGTAAACTGGGGTATTATTGTTGGTATGACTGGCGAACAGGCAGAACAAACAGCACAATAAATAAAAGAAAATTATAAAAATATTTAACACACACGCCTAACTTAAGGTAAACCCGACTTAAACTGGTAAGGTACTGAAATGATTAAAATATTTTTCCTACCTAACGGTAGGCAGGTCTGCGGTTAAAAATTATGGTACTACTGCAAACTTAGTGGGTAAAAAAATATTAACAATTAAGATGAGGATAACACCATGTTTTAACATTGTGTTGTACAAAAACTATTTACCCTTACCTCTGCCTTTATCGCCTTTGGCGATAAAGGTATTTCTTTCAAACCACCACAATGAATTGTGGTGTTATTCTCATTGTTTTAATATATACCCACTAAATTGGTAGTAAAACCAAAATTATAAACATATGAAAGCTTTTTTAACAATCTATTTTATTGCAATAGCAATTACACTATCGGCAAAGGTTAGTATTAATAAAGTTGAGCCCATGAACTGGTGGGTTGGGATGCAAAACAGCGAACTGCAAATTTTGGTATATGGTAATAAAATATCGACTACCACTCCTGAAATAAAATACAAAGGGGTTGCAATTAAAAAGGTAGAAAAAGTTGAAAACCCAAATTACCTGTTTATATATGTAAATATTGATAAAGAAACCAAGCCGGGGGAATTTCAAATATTTTTTAAAAAAGAAGGCAGAACAGTTGCCGAGCACGGATATGAATTAAAAGCACGCAATACAAAAAAGAACATACATCAAGGATTTGACGCATCAGATGTTATTTACCTGTTAATGCCTGACCGCTTTTCAAATGGCAATGTTAAAAACGACAATATAGAAGGCATGCATGAAAAAGCCGACCGTAATAACCCTAACGGAAGGCATGGGGGCGATTTACAAGGTGTAATAAACCACATAGACTATATTGCATCTACAGGTTTTACAGCTTTATGGATGAACCCTTTTTTAGAAAACAATCAAGAGGCCTTTTCATACCATGGTTATGCTATTTCAGATTTTTACAAAACCGACCCGCGCCATGGAACAAACGAGCTATTTGTAAATTTAGTTGACCAAGCTCACAAAAAAGGGATAAAAATTATTATGGATATGATATTTAACCACTGTGGAAGCGGTCATTGGTTTTACAAAGATTTACCATCGCATGACTGGATTCACCAACATGATGATTTTACCCGCTCAAATTTCAGGGCATCAACGGTAACCGACCCATATGCATCGGAATACGATAAAGACAAAATGCTTACAGGGTGGTTTGATGAAAATATGCCCGATTTAAACCAAAAAAACCCAATGCTTGCAACTTACCTAATTCAAAATAGTATTTGGTGGATTGAGTACGCAGGTATTGATGGTATTCGTGTTGATACACAACCATATCCGGATAAAGATTTTATGGCAAAATGGAGTAAAACCATAATGGAACAATATCCAACATTTAATATTGTAGGCGAGGCATGGCTTCAAAAAATACCCATTTCGGCATATTTTCAAAAAAGCAATACTAATAATGACGGATATAACTCAAATATACCTGTCATTACCGACTTCTCAATGTATAATGCAATAAGTAATGCTTTTAATGAAAACGAAGGATGGGCAGAAGGAATGGCTCGTTTATACTATGTTTTAGCACAAGATTTTGCTTATCCCGACCCAAATAACCTTTTAATTTTTGCCGATAACCACGATTTAAACCGCTATTATGAAACTATGGGTAAAGATATTAAGAAATATAAAATGGGCTTGTCCTATTTATTAACCACACGCGGAATACCACAAATTTATTATGGTACTGAAATATTAATGGACGGCAAAGAGCATGAAGGACATGGCTTTATACGCAAAGATTTTCCCGGTGGCTGGCAAGGCGATTCTACAAATGCTTTTTTGCAAGAAGGAAGGACTAAAGAGCAGGATGATGCCTATAATTATTTATCAGATTTATTGAACTGGCGAAAAGGCAACCAAACAATACATACCGGAAAACTTTTGCACTTTTTACCCCATAACGGAATTTATGTGTTTTTTAGATATACTGACAATAATGCAGTAATGATTATTTTAAATAATAACAATAAAGAAGATGCAGAGCTAAAAACAGATAGGTTTACCGAAATTATGAAAAACTATAAAAGTGGTAAAGATATTATAACAAACAAAGAGCTTAAAAACCTTTCAACTATTACTATACCAGCTAAATCGGCAATGATAATTGAGTTAAGCAAAAATTGAGCGATTATGAACTTTAAGTAAACTCTAACCTAACCTGCATAATGCAGCACCTGTTCAGCCTTAGCGGAAGTTTATTCCGTATTTACGGAAAGTTAATTATTATGCATGCATATAATATATTTCAAAGGCATTTATGATTTCGCTATCGCTCAATTGAGGTAGCTGATACCATTGAAAATTAATATATTACCTAAATATCTAAAATGAAAAAATATTACTTAATCTGTAACACACTAATAATTAATAGTTTACTGCCAAATAGCACGTTTTATGAATTAATCTCGCTAAATTTTCGGACTTATTTATGAGTAAACCCTTAGTGTTGCATCATTGATGACATAAGTTCCAAAAATTGACTCTTTTTGCGGCGCGATAAAAAAGCTATTGAACCATCATCCATAACAATTTCGTTACCGTTACGGTTAATTTTTTTTACATGCATCAGGTTTATCAGGTGCGATTGATGTGGACGGTAAAAGGTATGGTCTTCAAGCAGGCTCTCAAACTCACCAATGTTTTTTGAAACTAATAGTTGAGTTTGATTAGTAAATTTTAAGGTTGAATAGCTGCCCTCTGCCTCTATTTTAATAATATCAGATATTTTAACAAACTCTATGCTTTCTGATGTTGAAAGGGCAATTTTATCAGGCTTTGTACCATTAATATTTTCTAATAAAACATCAATTTTGTCTTCAACTACATGGTTGTCAGAATTCCCATTCTCAATTTTATCAATTGCATTTATAAAATCATCAATATCAATTGGTTTTAAAATATAGTCGATGGCCGAGTATTTAAAGGCTTTTATTGCATATTGGTTATAAGCTGTAATAAAAATAACATTAAAGTTACGTACCGGTATTTGCTCCAACACATCAAAACCATTGCCATCGGGCATTTCTATATCTAAAAATACAATATCGGGTTTTACCTCATCAATAACTTCACAAGCCTGTTTAACCGACTGTGCCGTACCGGCAATAGAAATATAAGGAAAATTTTCTTGCAAAATAAGCTTAACCGATTCAATGGCATCAAGCTCATCATCAACAATAACCGCTTTTAACATTATTTTATAACCTTAATTAACACCCATTTTGCAATAATAGAATATTGCATACCAAACATACACGAATTTAACCAAACAAACAAATTGCAGATAATTTTTAAAACTGGCTATTATTAATTAATTTGCATGAATAATTATATACCTATCCTGAATAATTCATGCGTTTAGTTTGATGTAGCTGTAAGGCATCGGAAACCGCCGATATATCTTTATATTTCAAGGGTTTCGTAACGAAACAGATGCATTAAAATAAATGCACTTGGAAACTTTTTCAAAAATTAATTTTTTTACTAAAATACCCTTTTGTTGTGATAATCAATATGTTAACTGCTTTTTCAAAAAGTTTATGAATTATTCAGGCTATATTCTCAAATTTTACTAACGGTGTATTGTTTTTGATTTTACCTACCCTTTAAAACCCTCAACCACAATAACTATTTCGCCTTTAACCGGTTTACTTGAAAAGTGAGTTAATGCCTCTGAAAAAGTTCCCCTGAAATTCTCTTCGTGTATTTTTGTCAATTCCCTGCTTACACAAACCCTGCGCTCTTGGTCAAAAAACTCAAGCAATTGACTCAGGGTTTTTAACAGCCGGTGAGGCGATTCGTAAAAAACCATTGTGCGTACCTCATTTTTTAGGGCAATAATTCGTTTTTGCCTCCCTTTTTTTTGGGGTAAAAATCCTTCAAAAACAAACCGGTCATTTGGTAACCCTGAATTTACAATGGCTGGTATCAGTGCTGCCGGACCCGGCAAACACTCAATCTCAACACCGTTATCAATGCAATGCTTAATTAACAAATAACCAGGGTCGGAAATGCCGGGTGTGCCGGCATCGCTAATAAGCGCAACCGACTTAGCCGCTTTAATTGTATTAACCAGTTTACCAATCTGTTTATGCTCATTAAATTTATGATAGGCCTGTAACCGGTTTTTAATATCAAAGTGCTTTAACAGATGCCCCGATGTGCGGGTATCTTCGGCTAAAATAAAATCAACTTCCTTTAAAATGCGTAGTGCCTTAAGGGTAATATCCTCAAGGTTGCCTATGGGTGTGGGTACAATATAAAGTTTTGCCATTACTAACTTATTTTTGCAAATCGCCTAAATACCAATTCTAAAAAACTTATGGTGCTTTTTTGATCCTGATCCCATGAAAAATTTTCAAACAAATATTCAAGTGCCTTGTCAAGGTCGGGCGACTGATTAACTATATCGACAGCCTTTTCATATGTAGTCCCATTTTTATTAAACAGCTCGTTGATATACCAAATCCTATCGTTTAGCTTTATTGCCTTATTTAAGTCTTTTATTGGACTATCCTCTAATAGCGATGCCAAATTTTTGTTCTTTTTAACACTTGCAAGCATATCGTTAACCGATGGTGCCCCATTTGAAAACTTATCGGCTACAATTACACCCTTGCTTTTAACCTCATTTTTTTGTTCAGGTTGTTTTTGTTCAGGCAAATTCAATTCCTCTTTGGCTTCCTCTTTATCAGGCTGCGTGTTAACTTCAATATTTTCGGATTCCTCTTTTAAATCCGGTATATCAGCATGTTCAACATCCTCAATTTCAGGTTCATTATCCGGTAAACTCTCCTCGGCATGTTCTATAATATTATTATCCGTTAATTCAGGCTCTATTTTTTCATCAGAGCTTAATTCTTCAACAACAGTAGCTTGTTCCTCCTTTTCATGATTAACCATCTCGCTTTTCAATGCTGTTTCGTCATCTGAATCATCTGCCTTATGGCTTTCAATATTTTTTGGAATATTGCTTCTGTCTATCTCTTTATCTTCATATTCTTTATTAGGCTTAGCGAGTAATGGGCTAATAGTTTTTTTATCATTTTTAAGCAATAGCAGTTCGTCATAAATATCACGGGCTTTTGACAACGCTAAATCAATCTCTATGCTATTTATACCATTACTATCATTAAACCCCTCAACAAAATCAGATAAAATAGCTATCTCTTTATTAATGATTTTTACCAAATTCTTTTTATTCATAGTTCAGAATTATTTTCTTTGTAAAAGTAACAATTGTGATTAAAACGGTCAATACAATACTTTCATTATATTTAAGAAAACAAATTTTGTTTAATTTTGCCTACTAACACCGATATAAAAATACTTAAAAAACATGTTTCTTGAAAAAAATAATAAATTAGCAAAAAAGGGTTGGATTGAGGTTGTTTGCGGGTCAATGTTTAGCGGTAAAACCGAAGAGCTGATACGCAGGATGAAAAGAGCCAAAATTGCCAAACAAAAAATTGAGATATTCAAGCCTAAGGTTGATGTACGCTATTCGGATGAGAAGGTAATTTCGCATGATGAGAATGCTATTTTATCGACACCTGTTGACAGTCCGCACAATATTCTTTTGCTTGCCCACGATGTTGAGGTTGTGGGTATTGATGAAGCCCAGTTTTTTGACGATGCCCTTGTTGAAGTATGCAATGCCCTTGCCAATAGAGGTGTTAGAGTTATAGTTGCCGGTCTTGATATGGATTTTTCGGGTAAACCGTTTGGTCCTATACCAAAACTACTTGCTATAGCCGAATACGTTACAAAAGTACATGCAATATGTGTTAAATGTGGCGACTTAGCTCATTTTTCACACAGGTTAACCAAAACTGATAAATTAGTATTACTTGGCGAGTTAGACGCCTATGAGCCTTTATGCCGCGACTGTTTTCAGACAAGCTTAGGGGTTGTTCAATAATAACTTTCGGTTTTTATGAGCAAACCATTGTAATCTGAATAATTCTTGCATTTTTTTTGTATATTGAACCTATCAAAAGACAAATTGCAATGGTAAAGCTATTACATCTTTTTTTTATAATATTGACATTTACTTTTATTTCTGCAAAAGAAGTTGACAGCCTACTCAATTTATATAACCAAACTACAGAACACAATAAACAAATTGAGATACTTATTGAGCTTTCAGAGGTAACATTGCAAGATAGTTTTGCTTTGGCATACCAATTCGGTAGCGAAGCCATAAACCTGTTGGCAAAACAAAAAAACAGCAACCTTGAAGGAGAATCGTTTTATAATATGGCAATGGTTTTTGCCCATGTTGAAAATTTTGATAGTGCTGTATATTATCTAAAACTATCAAAAAAATATTTTACTAAAAATAATAACAAAAATAGTTTGTTAAGAGCCACACTAAAACTGGGTAATTGTTATTCCGGCTTAAATAACAAAATAAAACCAATAGAATATTACAAACAAGCATTGGCATTAGCCGAAGAAGCCGAAAACACCGACACCATTTTGTTAATATATAACGAATTAGTAGGTATATATCATATACAGTCAGAATATAAAAAGGCTATTGAGGTAATTGAAAAACGACTGATAATAAACCTTGAGCTAAAGGACAGTGCCGCAATAGCAAATTCATATAATGGCATTTCGGACAATAAAAGAAAATTGGGTTATTATACAGTAGCAATTGAATATAACCAAAAAGCCATGGATATATTTATTGAGATACAAGATACCATGGGAATAGCAAACTCGTATTTAAGCTTAGGTGCAATTTATTATTATAACGATGATTACCCAAAAGCCATAAAATACTTTATTAAAGCATCGGAGATATTTGAAATTAAAGGCAAAATAAGATCCGTAGCCGGTATTTACAATAATATTGGCAGTGTTTACATCGAAACCAAAAATTTTAATAAGGCACTATTGTTTTATATAAAAGCGTTAAATATTTATGAAGATATTGATTTTTTATATGCCGAAGCTATTGTAACCGGAAACATTGGTTTGGCATACGAAGGGTTTGGCAATTATAGTAAAGCAATGCACTATTTTAAAAAATCGTTGGAGTACCAAAAACAGGTTGGTAACAAAGAGGGGGTTACCCATGCTATTAGTAATATTGCAGGACTTTACCTCACCAAAAATCGCCTTGCTGATGCTAAAATAGCATACAAAAAAGCCTTGGATTTAGCTATTAAAGGAAATTTTATTCATGAACAATTGAGCATTTACGAAAAAATGATAGAGGTTGAGGAGAGGTTGGGCAACTTTAAGAAAACTATAGAAGTAATGCGCAAGCATCAAACAATAAAAGATTCGTTATTAACTCAAGATAGTAGAGAGCAGTTAAATGAATTGCAAGCAAAACTTGAACTGCATGAAAATAAAGCTGAAATTGACCTTTTAAGTAAAAAAAATGAGATACAAAAAGCAAAAGTCGATAAGCAACGCTTAATTATTGCCGGAATAGTAATAATATCAATATTATTTTTAATACTTATTATTATTATTCTATATGCATTAGTATTTAGCAGAAAAACAAAATCACTGCTTGAAAATCAAAATAAAGAAATAGTAAAAAACCGAAACGAGATAGCGCAAAAAAATAAGGATTTTACCGATAGTATTACTTATGCCGGTAAAACCCAAAAAGCCATGTTAAACCCAATAGAAAATCTGAAAAACGGTTTTAAAGATTTTTTTATTGTAACAAAACCCCATAGTATTGTTAGCGGCGACTTTTACTGGTTTAAACAAATTGACAAAAAAATATACATTGCCCTTGCCGATTGCATGGGACACGGAGTACCCGGTGCATTTATGAGTATTTTGGGAATTACCTTTTTAAATGAAATTGTTGATAAAAATCCAAAGTTATCAGCCAACAAAATACTTGATGAGCTACGGGACAAAATAAAAGTATCGTTACACCAAAAAAATTATAGCGGTAATGTTGATGGGCTGGATATTTCATTTTGCATATTTAATAAAAACAAAACCAATTTGGAATTTGCCGGAGCATATAACCCCCTTTATATAGTGAGGCAAAATAAAATTATTGAGCTTAAGGCCGACAAAATGACTGTTTCAATTTCGCGCAACGAAAAACCGTTTAGCTTGCAAAATATTGAAATACAAAAAGGCGATAGGTTTTACCTTTCAACCGATGGTTTTTACGATCAGTTTGGTGGTACTGATAATACAAAAATATCACGTAAAATTTTTAAAACCTTGCTAATTCAATATCAATTAAAACCTTTAAAAGAGCAAGCTACAGCCTTTGAAAGCTTTTTTGTTGATTGGAAAGCCCAAACCGATCAAACCGATGACATGTCTATTATTGGTTTTGAATTATAGTACAATGCTCCAATATCATTAATTTGTGCAAGCAGTATTTAGAGTTTATGGACAGGAGCTATTTAGATACACACGCTTTGTTCAAAAAAAAACCTCAATACACTTTATTAGCTAACAAATTTTCATTTATTTGCTATCTTAATTTTATATTATGGATAGTAATAAAAAACAAGGCAGATATGAACGTATCTATAACCAGTTAAAGGTATTGTTGGAAAAATCTGATGATAGCTCAGCCCGCATGTGCTCAATTGCTGCAGTATTGCATCATAAAATGGATGGCTTTTTTTGGACAGGCTTTTATTTGCTTGCTAATGATAACAGGTTGGTAGTGCGCAATTACCAAGGACCGGTTGCATGTATGGAACTTGCAAAAAACACAGGTGTTTGTTGGGCTGCAATTAAACAACAAAAAATCATTATTGTTAAAAATGTTGAGGAATTCCCCGGTCATATTACTTGCGACTCTCGCACAAAATCTGAAATTGTTATTCCTGTTAAAGATAAAAACGGAATTATTATTGGTGTGCTTGATGTTGACAGCGATAAATTAGACACTTTTGACGAAGTTGATGCCAATGGGTTAGAGAATATAGTTTCGCTAATTTAATATTTTGTAAATTATTGATTAAAAAAATACAATTCGCCAACAAATTTTTAAAAAATGAATAAATATCTCGAACAGATAGCAAAAAACCTCAATATAAAATATAGTCAAGTTAATGCAGTAGTTACCTTGTTTGCCGAAGGAGCTACAGTGCCATTTATTAGCCGATACCGTAAAGAGCGCACCGGAGGACTTGATGAAGTAGCTATACATGAAATAGAACTATTAAATAAAAAGTTTATTGAGCTTGAAAAACGAAAAACCACCGTGCTTGAAACTATTGAAGAGCAAGGTAAGCTTACTGATGAATTGAGAGATAAAATTGAGCGCACTTTTGACCCTTTAGAGCTTGAAGATATTTATTTACCATATAAACCCAAGCGGCGAACAAAAGCTACCATTGCCAAAGAACAAGGTTTAGAGCCATTGGCAAAACAGGTTATGCGCCAACAATCGGGTGATGTTGAACAATGGGCTTTAAAATATATAAACAGCGATGTTGATAGTGTTGAGAAGGCTTTACAGGGAACACGCGATATTATTGCCGAATGGGTTAGTGAAAACTCGGTGGCAAGAAATAAAACAAGGAGGTTATTCACACATGAGGCAATTATTTATGCTAAGGTTGTAAAAGGTAAAGAGGTAGAGGGCGATAAATACTCCGATTATTTTGACTATTCAGAGACTTTAAAAAAATGCCCATCGCACCGGATGTTAGCAATACGCAGAGGCGAAACTGAAGGTTTTTTAAAAGTAACTGTAAGTCCCAATGCCGAAAATACATTTGAAATATTTGAAAACCACTTTGTACATGGATATACACACTCGGCCGAACAAATTCGTATGGCTATTAACGACAGCTATAAAAGGCTGGTTCAGCCATCGATGGAAAATGAATTTAAAAAACTGTTTAAAGAGAAAGCAGATGCTGAGGCCATTGAGGTTTTTGCAAGAAATTTACGTCAACTGCTATTGGCATCGCCACTTGGGCAAAAACGTATTTTGGCAATTGACCCCGGTTTTAAAAGCGGATGCAAAATTATTTGCCTAAACGAATCGGGCGACCTTTTGCACAATGAAACCATATACCCGCATCCGCCACAAAATGAAAAAAACCAATCGTCGAAAAAAATACCGGCATTGGTAAAAAGCTATAAAATTGATGCTATAGCCATTGGCAATGGTACTGCCGGACGAGAAACAGAATCGTTTATACGCAAAATAAAGTTTGATGTTGATGTGCTTGTATTTATAGTTAACGAGAGCGGTGCATCAATTTATTCGGCATCGCAAATTGCCCGCGATGAGTTTCCTCAATATGATGTAACGGTACGTGGTGCAGTTTCAATTGGGCGCCGCTTAATGGATCCGTTGGCCGAATTGGTAAAAATTGATCCCAAGTCAATTGGGGTTGGGCAGTACCAACACGATGTTGACCAAACCAAATTAAAAGAAAACCTTGACTTTGTGGTTGAGAGCTGCGTTAACTCGGTTGGTGTAAATTTGAATACAGCAAGCAAACAACTCCTTAGCTCGGTAAGTGGGTTGGGACCAAAACTGGCGCAAAATATTATTGATTATCGTTCGGAAAACGGTGCCTTTTTATCAAGAAAAGAATTGAAAAAAATTCCGCGCATGGGCGATAAAGCCTATGAGCAGTGTGCCGGTTTTCTTAGAATACCAAATGCAAAAAATCCGCTTGATAATAGTGCCGTTCACCCCGAAAGCTATTTAATAGTTGACAAAATGGCTAAGGATTTACAATGCGAAATTATTGATTTAATAAAAACCAGCGAAATAAGGGCTAAAATTGATTTAAAAAGGTACGTAACACCCAAAACAGGATTACCAACTTTGCAAGATATTAAAAAGGAGCTTGAAAAACCGGGTCTTGACCCACGTACAAAAATTAAAGTATTTCAATTTGCCGATGGTGTAAACACAATTAAAGATTTATATGAAGGTATGGTGCTGCCCGGCATTGTAACCAATATTACAAATTTTGGCGCATTTGTCGATATTGGAGTCCATCAGGATGGTTTGGTGCATATATCGCAAATGGCCGACAAGTATGTATCAAACCCTGCCGATGAAGTTAGCCTAAATCAGCATGTAAAGGTTAAGGTTGTTTCGGTTGAGGTTGTACGTAAAAGGATACAACTATCAATGAAAGGGCTATAATAATGTTTTAGCATCATAAATTGAAACGCCAATACAAAATTTACCAGTTTCAATATCAGTTATTCTGCCTGATACAATAACTTTTTGTGCTCGAATATTCGAAATTACAAATAATATAATTGCTATTGAAAAAATCTGTTTTATCAATGTTTACTCTTTAAGTTTGATAACTTTTTTATTTATGGTCATGCTGTTTAAAACTTTTTTTGCTTGCAAACAACCCTAAACAATAAATTTGTTTTGCATATGTTTTTTGGTTTTTATGTTTATATTTTATAGTTAAATGCAATAGCTAAACTACAAAAAATAGTTATACAAACACCCCCCTCACCTAAATATGTTAAACAGCATGTGTTAAATATATTGCGCGGATAGGATAAATGTAACAAAATATTTTTTATACCTTAGCTAACTCATGAAAAGTTGCAAACTTATTTAAAAATTAATTATCTTATTTTCAACCCATAAGTAATTAATTTTATCAAATATTTTTTAAAAATTCAAAATAATAAAGTAATTTTATTTTGTTCGATAATAAGGCAAAAAACGTAGCTATAACGAAGTTTTTTAACCTGTATGCCGACAAGGCAGGCGAAGTTAGCGTGCAAAAAACAAGATTTAATACAGAAGTTACTTCAACACAATGCCTAACCTTTTGGGCATTAATATTATTCATATAAATTAATTGTATTATGAAAAAAATTCTACTCTCTTTACTCACAATTATTCTATTAAGCCAATCGGGAATTTCTCAAACATCAAAAAGCTTTAAATACCAAGCTATTATGCGAAATACCGATGGTGAAGTTATGGTGCAGCAAGTCGCAAGTGTTAAAATTGGTATCCTTTTAAACAATGAAACCGGAGACTTGATTTATGAAGAAGAACATGAAGTTACAACCAACAATTTTGGGCTATTTACCCTTAATATTAGTAACGGTTCAGTAAACATTGGTACTTTTTCTGAAATTGACTGGGCTAACCACTCCTATTACTTAAAAACTGAAGTAGCATTAGGCGAAAGTACCGATTATGAACTGCTTGGGGTAGCACCATTACTTTCAGTACCATTTGCTATGCACTCCGAAACCGTAACAAATGCCGATGATGCCGATGCCGACCCTGCCAACGAGATTCAGGATTTGCAGTTAGACGGCCATACATTAACAATAACCAAAAACGGCTCTGCTTATGAGGTTGACTTATCGCAGTATCTCGACAATACCGACACAACTCTAACCGAAGCAGAGGTAGTTGATATTGTATCAAATAATGGGTTTCAACTTATTGCTAACGATGCCGATACTAATATTACTAATGAGATACAACAGCTATCAATTGCAGGTGAAACAATTTCATTATCAAAAAATGGAGGTAATGTTACAATACCTACCAAAGGCTGGGGCAACCCAATAACCGACCAAGCCCTGTTTGCAGTAGTTAATACCCTTGGCGATACTGTATTTGCCGTTTACAATGGTGGGGTACGTATTTATGTTAGCGAAACGGGAGTAAAAGCTGCACGGGGTGGTTTTGCAGTAGCAAGTCGCAGTGCAGCAAAAGGCACTATTAACGATATATTTAATGTAACAAATGATAGTGTACGTATATATTTGGATGAGAGTACAGGAACAGGTAAAGCTGCCAGAGGAGGTTTTGCAGTTGCCAGTCGTAGTGCAGCAAAAGGCACTATAAACGATATATTTAATGTAACAAATGATAGTGTACGTATATATTTGGATGAAAGTACAGGAACAGGTAAAGCTGCACGAGGTGGTTTTGCTGTGGCAAGTCGAAGTGCAGCAAAAGGTTATAAAGATATTATGAGAGTAAGTGGCGATAGTATTCGAATGTATATTGATGAATCAAATAATAAAGCAGCAAGGGGTGGCTTTGCTGTTGCTAGCCGTAGTGCAGCAAAAGGCACATCAAATTTTCTTGATTTAACACCCGAAAATTATTTTATTGGACATGGAGCAGGTAAAAGTATTACAACAGGTTGGCATAACTCATTTATTGGATATGAAGCTGGTAAAAATGCTACAAATGCTGATTATAATACATTTATAGGTTATAATAGTGGATTTTCTGATACTTCAGGCTCTCAAAATGTTTTTATTGGTCCTCATACCGGGTATTCTAATTCTAGAGGTGTAGCTAATGTATTTATAGGTTATCGAACCGGATATTCTAATCTTACAGGTTATACCAATGTATTTATGGGAGCTGATGCAGGATATTCAAATACTGAAGGTTATGAAAATGTGTTTATAGGAACTTTTGCAGGATATAGTAATACAACAGGGCATAATAACAGTTTTTTTGGAACACGAGCCGGACATTATAATACCGAAGGCCTTTATAATTGCTTTTTTGGTAAACAATCAGGTCATCGTAACACAATAGGAGAAGATAATTGTTTTTATGGCCATCAATCAGGACGATCTAATACTACCGGAAATATGAATGTATATATAGGAGGATACTCCGGTTGTACTAATATATCAGGTTATGGTAATGTTGGTTTAGGATCAGCATCAGGATATAGTAATACAACAGGTAATTATAATTTATCTCTCGGACAAGATGCAGGTTGGTCTAATGAAACCGGTTCTGAAAATGTTTATATAGGTGTTAGCTCTGGTTTTAATAATATAACAGGTAGTAATAATATTTTTTTAGGTAGTTATGCCGGCACAAATGAAACAAATTCAAATAGACTTTATATCGAAAATTCAAATGCCGATTCAACCAATGCTCTTATTTATGGTGAATTTGATAATGACAGCCTTTGGTTTAATGCCGATGTAAAAATTAAAAATTCATTACATGTTACCGGTAATGCAAGAATAGAAGGAGATATTTATTATGGCACAGGTAACGATACATATAATAAGCCTGACTTTGTATTTAATATTAATTATAAAAATAATTACAATATTCTTGATATTGAAAGCTTTATCCATAAAAACAAACATTTACCTTGGCTTACTTCAGTAAAAGACGAAATAGATGGAATAAATCTTACACGTATGTCTTTTGAAACACTTGAAGCTGTTGAAAATCAGCAATTACAGATTATTAATTTGAAAAAGGAAAATGTAAAACAACAAGAGATAATTAATGAACTAATAAAAAGACTAGATAAATTAGAAAATAAATAAAAATTTGATCCAATAAAAAAAATAATTATTCAGTATGATGGTTCTAATTGGTTTATTATAAATTAAATTGATTGTCATAATGTTAATTAATTACTCAAGTTTCGCATCTAATCCGCATTAATGTAAAGAGTTGATTGTGTGCATAATGCTTGTGATTTAAAAATATTTTTGTGCCTTTGTGTCTTCGTGGTAAAAGTAAAATCCACCACGAAAGCACGAATACATAAAGTTTTAATAAGAAAAAGCCTTTTTAAACACAATCTAAAATGGAATTTGTATATCACTGTATTTCAAGTAAGTATAATTTTAAATATTTCACAAACAACAGAATATCATATCATTAAAGCAAATGAGAAACTTGAGTTAATTATAAAATTTTATAATCTCCTAAAATCCGCAAGAATTTTCATTAGTGATTATTAATGAGAGATTTATACTTAACAAACCCTTTCATTTGGGTAACATAAAATTGGTGGATAAAAATAGTCAGCAAACAAACCTAAATATTAAAAATTATGAAAAAAGTAACAACAACAGTATTAGGGTTAATGCTATCAGTAATATTACTAGCCCAAGTGCCACAAAGCTTTAAATATCAAGCAGTAATGCGCGATACCGACGGCAATCTCATTAAAAACGAGACTGTTAGTATTAAAATAAGCATTTTGCAAGATAGCGAAACCGGAACATCAGTTTATTGTGAAAAGCACGGTACCACAACAAACAGTTACGGACTCATTAATTTCAACATCGGCAAGGGAGAAGTCCAGTCAGGAGTTTTTAATGATATTGAGTGGGGTAGTTCACAATACTACATTCAAATTGACCTGAGCCGAAATGGTGGAGAGTTTATTACCCTTGGTACAGCACCACTACTTTCAGTGCCTTACGCACTTCATGCAAAAACTGTTGAAAATGCCGATGATGCCGATGCCGACCCTATTAATGAAATCCAGGATTTGCAATTAGACGATAATATTTTAACAATAACCAAAAACGGCTCTGCTTATGAGGTTGATTTATCACAGTATCTCGACAACACCGATACCACATTAACCGAAGCAGAGGTAGTTGATATTGTATTAAATAATGGGTTTCAACTTATTGCTAACGATGCTGATACTAATATTACTAATGAAATACAACAGCTATCAATTGCAGGTGAAACAATTTCATTATCAAAAAACGGTGGTAATGTTACAATACCTACCAAAGGTTGGGGCAACCCCATAACCGACCAAGCACTATTTGCAGTAGTTAATACCCTTGGCGATACTGTATTTGCTGTTTACAATGGTGGGGTACGTATTTATGTTAGCGAAACAGGAGTAAAAGCTGCACGGGGAGGCTTTGCAGTTGCCAGCCGTAGTGCTGCTAAAGGCACAACACAAGATATATTTAATGTAACCAATGATAGCGTACGAATATATTTGAATGAGAGTACAGGAACAGGAAAAGCTGCGAGAGGTGGCTTTGCTGTAGCAAGCCGTAGTGCTGCAAAAGGCACTATAAACGATATATTTAATGTAACAAATGATAGTGTACGGATATATTTGGATGAAAGCACAGGAACAGGTAAAGCTGCACGAGGTGGATTTGCAGTTGCCAGCCGTAGTGCAGCAAAAGGTTATAAAGATATTATGAGAGTAAGTGGCGATAGCATACGAATGTATATTGACGAATCAAACAATAAAGCCGCAAGGGGCGGGTTTGCGGTTGCCAGCCGTAGTGCTGCAAAAGGCACATCAAATTTCCTCGATTTAACACAAGACAACTATTTTATTGGGCACGAAGCCGGAAAAAACATTACAACGGGTACTTATAACTCATTTTTTGGGTATCAAAGTGGAATCTCTGATACTAGTGGTTCTCAAAATGTTTTTATGGGTTATAAAAGTGGGTTTTCAACTACTGATGGTCATGCAAATATTTTTATTGGTAATGAATCTGGTCTTTCAAATACAAGTGGTCATGCAAATGTATTTATTGGTAATGAATCGGGTCATTCAAATACAACGGGCTTTTGGAATATTTTTGTGGGGCGTGAAACAGGAAAAAGCAATACAAACGGAAAGTCAAATATTATTATTGGAGATTGGGCAGGATTATTAAATACTACCGGAAGTACAAATGTTTTTATAGGTGATTACTGTGCAGGAAGCAATACTGAAGGATCAGGCAATGTTTTTCTTGGTAATTTGGCAGGGGTAAGTAATACAACAGGAGATGATAATGTTTTTCTTGGTAATCAGGTCGGATATAGAAATACAACCGGAACTGATAATGTATTTTTAGGTCATAGGTCTGGTTTTAAAAATACTGTAGGAGCTGATAATGTGTTTTTAGGTACCCAAGCAGGTTATAATAACACAGAAGGTATTAAAAATACCTTTATTGGATTTCAGGCAGGTTTTTCTGATACTACTGGAAGTTATAATGCATTTTATGGTGATGCTACTGGCTATAGTAATTCATCAGGTTTTTATAACTCTTTTTTTGGATCTCAGACAGGAGTTGGCAATACAATAGGACATAGTAATTCTTTTTTTGGTGCTGATGCAGGGCGTAATTCTTCAACTGGTTCAGACAATGTTTTTATTGGTACACAATCCGGGTATAATAATACTAGTGGTGCAAATAACTCATTTTTAGGTGAAGGTACAGGATACTCTAATACAACAGGTTCCAGTAATGTGATTATTGGAAATAGTTCAGGAGTATCTAATACAACCGGAAATCATAATTCATTCATTGGACCATATGCAGGTTCATCTAATACAACCGGGTCAGAAAATATTTGCGTAGGTTATAGTTCAGGTCAAAATAATACTTCAGGAAATTACAATGTTTTTATAGGTAGTGCGGCAGGATACCATGAAACAGGTTCAAATAGACTTTATATTGAGAATTCAGCAGCCGATTCAACCAATGCGCTTATTTATGGTGAATTTGATAATGACAGCCTTTGGTTTAATGCCGATGTAAAAATTAAAAACTCGTTAAGTGTTAATGGTAATGTGGGTATAGGCATAATAGAACCGGCTGAGAAATTGCATGTTATTGGTAATATTTTGGCAGATGGAACAATTACACCCGACTATGTTTTTGAAAAGTACTATTTAGGAAATAGTAAACTTAAAAATGACTATAAATTTTTATCTTTAAACAAAGTAGAAAAGTTTATAAAGAAAAACGGGCATCTACCCGGAGTAACCTCTTACGAAGAAACAAAAAAACAAGGAGGCATAATGGTTAATAAAGTACCATACGAAAACCTTGAAAAATTAGAAGAGCTATACTTACATGTAATTGAGCTTGAAAAAAGAGTAAAAATGCTTGAACAAGAAAATAGCAAGCTTAAAAACAATATGTAGATTAGAAATACCGAGTTCATGAAAATATACTTCATGAACTCGGTATAAATAAACAAATAACTTTTAAAAGTAAGCAATATGAAAAAATTAATTATAATATTGATATTTAGCACTTTAACTTTTGCGCTAAAAGCACAACTAAATACACAAAGCCTTTTGTCAACAGCAGGAGATTACTTTGAAGCTGAAACAATAACACTATCGTGGAGCTTAGGCGAAATTGCCACCGAAACCCTAAATGGAAGTAATATTACCCTTACACAAGGGTTTCAACAAACAGGGTTAGCGGTTGTTGGTATTAACAAACCAATACCAAGCGCAAATATAAGCATTAGTGTTTATCCAAACCCAACAACCGGTATTGTAAATTTAAAAATCATCAATTTTGCAGCCAATACCAAACAAACACCTAACAGGTATTTAGTTTTTGATATACAAGGCAAACTACTTATTAATGAACCTATTTTGAATAGTAAAACAATTATTGATTTGCAACTGTATTCAGGTTCGGTTTACTGTTTAAAGCTTATAAATACTGAAACAGTATGGTTTAAAACTTTTATTGTTCAAAAAGAAAAGTATTAATTGGTAAATATTTAATAAATACGCACCTTTGAATTGAAAATTCAAATAGTTCTAAAATCCGCAAGGATTCTTATTAGTGAGAAATTTACACAAGAATTAATTCACTTATTTAAGTGAATTAAAATTCGTGCTATCCTGCCCTAATGCCATAGGCAGGCGGGTTCGTGTAATTAGTGGATAAAAATAATTTGCTTGCTGATTTATGGATAGTTGAGATTGCCCTTTTAAATATATATCATGAATATGAAATCAAAATTGCATCTTTTTATAATTATCCTTTTTTTATTATCGTGCGGTACACAAAAGCAAATAACTCAGTCAACTCCAATTGAGGAAGATACCAAACTGATGGTTTCATATTACCAAACATCGAGTTATAGCAAAACTACTCCCGAATATACCATTGAGCTATACTCAAACAGGCAAATGTATTTAACCGCCACAAAAAATCTTGATAAAGAGGGCAAGTTTATGCGTACATTACCGGCCAATGAATTTAATGAGGTTATAAAAGCTTTTGCCGAAGCCGATTTTTTTAAGTTTAAAGATGAGTATTCATCATTAATTACCGACCTGCCAACCCGGTATCTGTATTTTTCATATAAAGGTCAAGAAAAAAAGGTAAAAGACTACTATGACGCACCCGAAAAGCTTAAGGAGTTGGAGCTTTTAATGCAATCGTTTTTAGATAGGGTTGGTTGGGAAAAAATGTCATGGTAAATAATGAATTTTCCAAAACCCCTTATTCACGGAGTACTATTAAAACGATATAAACGTTTTCTATCCGATATTAAACTTGATAATGGCGAGGTAGTAATAGCCCACTGCACCAATTCGGGTTCAATGAAGAGTTGCCTTGTAGCCGAAGCCGAAGTTTACCTAACCCCTGTTGACGACCCCAAACGAAAAACCAAGTTTACTTGGGAGATGATTAAAATTGACCAAAAATGGGTGGGTATTAATACAGGGTGGCCAAATGTTATAGCTTATGAGGCTATAAAAAATGGTGAAATTCAAAAATTATCGGGTTATACATATGTAAAAAGAGAGGTTAAGTTTTATGATAGTCGTTTTGATATTTTTTGTAAAAATGAAAATGAAAAGTGTTTTGTAGAAGTAAAAAACGTAACCTATAAAAACGATGATTATGCTTTATTTCCTGATGCAGTAACCATACGCGGGCAAAAACACATTAAAACTCTTATTAAAGCAAAAAAGCAAGGTTATAGGGCGGTAATGTTATATATTATTCAGCGCACCGACGTTTTATTTTTTGGAACAGCCATTGATATTGACCCCGATTATGCCAATATTTTAAAAGATGCTTTGCAAAATGGTGTTGAAATTATTGCTCTTCAGGTAGAGGTTACACCCAAATCAATCAAAATAAAAAAAGAACTGCCAATAACACTATTTTAACCTGCTCTCCTTTTTGATTTAGCAATTACATTTAGTTTTCTAACAGGACGTAATATACTTAGTTTAAAAACTCTTATTATTTTATTAAACGAAGGACTTTTTATATGAATAACTTCTCGATAGAAAAGAGCCATAAAGAGAAAGAAAAATAGGTTAATAATAGCTTGCCATAATGTTGAAGCCATTGGTTCGGGGGTTTTTCCAAAGTAATGTATTGCATATAATATTATAAAGGCTTGTATGGTTGGTATTATTGATGCGCCAATTAGCGATAATGTATTGTCAGTAATATATTTAGCAAGTTTTTCACATGTTTTTGTATTGTACCCCGCCATAAAAACATTAAAAACAAACTGTTTCCAAAAACTTGCAAAAGCCGGCCAAAACCCATGGTTAATATTTATTGCAAATACAATAGAGCCTGTTATAATACCCGAAAGAACGCCCATTTTAATATTAATATGCTTATTAAAAAAACTCCATAAGCTATTATAATACTTTTT